>JBOHAW010000147.1:0-2115 GCA_050697975.1 Gaiellaceae bacterium | reverse complement strand
CCGGCGAGCATGTAGCCGACCGGCATGAACACGAGCGAGATCACCCAGTCGTAGGAGCTGACGCGCGAGATCGTCTCGCGCGGAACGTGCTGCTGGAGCATCGTGTCCCAGAGCGCGTTGCCGAGTTGGATGCCGCCGAACATGAGCGCGCACGCGGCGCCGACGGCCAGCGGCGGCAGCGGCGAGACAAGGCTGAGCAGTGCCACCGACACGAACAGGATCACGAGGAAGGAGGGACGCAGGGGATACCGCGGCCGGTAGCGGAGCGCCAGCGTGCTGCCGACGAGTCCACCGAGGGCGCCGACCGTCAGCGCCACGCCCCAGTCGGCGGCGCCGCCGAGCTCGTCCAGGAAGACGACCGGCCCGAGCACGAAGAAGACCGCGATCGCGACGTTCGAGAGCGAGAAGGTGACGAACGCCGCCTGGAGCCACGTGCGGGCGCGTACCTCCCTCCAGCCGCGCGCGAGATCGGCGAAGAACGTCTGGCGCTCGGCCTTCGGATGCTCGGACACGCGGAGCGCCAGCAGGAAGACCGCGCTGACGCCGAAGCTCGCCGCGTCGATCGCGAACGCGACGCCCGTGCCGAAGGCGGCGATGAGTACGCCCGAGAGCGCCGGCCCGACGAGAAAGGAGGCGCTGTCCGAAGTGCTCAGGAGCGCGTTCGCCTGCAGAAGCCGCTCGGGGCTGACGGTCTCGGGGACGAACCCCGTCGACGCAGGGCCGAAGAACGCGGACGCGGCGCCGACGAACGCCGCACCGAGAGCGAGGTGCCAGACCTCGGCCGCGCCGGCGATCAGGAGGGCGGCGATCGCGGCCTGCGCTGCGCCGCGAACGAGGTCGCAGGCGATCATCACCCGCCGGCGGGAGAGACGATCCGACCAGACGCCGCCCGCGAGGATGAAGGCGACGCGCGACAGGGTGAAAGCGGCGAAAACGAGGCCGAGCGCGGAGGCGGAATCCGAGATCTCGAGCACCGCGAACGCGATCGCGATCGTGCTGATCGCGTCCCCGACCGAGCTCGCCGTGCGCCCGATCCAGAGCAGCCGAAACGGGCGCTCCTCGAGCGCGCCGAGCCGGCCGCGCAGCGCGATCACGTCGCGATCCTAGATTGCCCGTATCCAGGCGGTTCCGCGCTGCGTTCCCCGAACATGACGACTTACGACGTCGAGCCGACCCTTGACGAAGTCGAGTTCGAGCGTCTCTACCGGCTCCACGCCGGCGACGTCTACCGCTATGCGCTCTCGGTGATGCGAAATGCCGCCGACGCGGAGGACGTCACGCAGACGACGTTCATGAACGCCTGGCGCGCCCTCCGTCGCGGCGAGCAGCCGCGGTCGCCTCACAACTGGTTCATCGCGATCGCGCACAACGTCTGCCGCCTCCGCTTCCGGCACGTGTCGCGCCGCCCGCGCGAGGTGGCGTTCGAGCCGGAGCTGGCCGAGGCGGCCGAGATCGAGTCGGCGAGCGCTCAGGACGTGCTCGACGCTCTTGCCGAGCTGCCGCTGAATCAGCGCGAGGCGCTCGTCATGCGTGAGCTCGAAGGGCGCTCGTACGTCGAGATCGCGGGAATCATGGGCGTCTCGCGGTCGGCCGTCGAGACGCTGATTTTCCGCGCCCGCCGCTCGCTGCGCATCCGTCGCGACGCGCTCGGGTCGCTCGGCCTCCTGCCGCTGCCTTCCTGGCTCGTGTCCCTCTTCCGCGGCCGCGGCGCGCTCGAGAGCGGCGCCGGGGCCGCTCTAGGCTCGGGCGCGGCGCTGAAGGCGGTGGCGTTGATCACGGCCGGGCTCGTCGCCGCCGGGACCGCCGAGGAGACCGTGCGCGCCGACACGAAGCCGAGCCTGCGCGGGGTGGCCACCGCGAGCATCGAGCTCTCCGGGCTCGCTCCGGTGCAGGCAGCGACGCCGACCGATTCCGTCCAGGTGCAGGGGATCGGGCTCGCTCCCGTCGCGACTTCGATCCCAGGCCGTAAGCACCTTCAGCGTCTGTCGATCGACGCGCGCGAGGGGGCCGCGACCCCCGCGGCGGCCGGGACTCCGCCCGGCGTCGACCCCGAGCCGCGGACCGCAGGCCCGTCGTCTGCGCCGTCGAGCCCGCCCGCTCCGCGCTCCTCACCCG
>JBOHAW010000146.1:0-5294 GCA_050697975.1 Gaiellaceae bacterium | reverse complement strand
CTTCTACTCCGCCGACTACCTGCGCGCGTGGATTCGCTCGGCGCAGCTGCGCGCCTTCCTCGTCAAGGAGGTCGGCGACGACTGGTGGCGCTCGCCGCGGACCGGCGAGACGCTGCGGGAGCTCTTCCGCGAGGGCACGAAGCCCTCGAGCGAGGAGATCGCCGCGCGGCTCGGCTTCGACCCGCTCGACACGGGTCCGCTCCTTTCCGAGCTGACTGCGTAGCGGTCGAGCCCGCAGAAGCCTAGGACGAGATGGTTATGTCCCCGTTTCGGAGCACGCCGCTGCGGTCGTAGCCGCTATCGGTGTGAATGCTGAAAGCATCCTTCCCCTCGGCCTGGGTGCCGTTATCCGTCACGACGATGGTGAACTCGGTCAGAGCGCCGTTGATCTTGGCTGTGCCTGTCAACTGCGCCGAGTTTCCCGCGAGGATCAGGATCGGGCCCATGTCGAGACAGCGGACATCCGTCTTCGGCTCCGTCACCCGGCACGACCCAACGGTCCCGGTGGCGTCGGTCACTGCGCGCACGGTGAAATGCACCCGTCCCGAGGGCCCGTCGATCGTGCCGGAGCCGCTCACGGCCTTCCCGTATCCGTAGACGTACTGGTAGCCGTGGCTCGCGGCGAATCCGCCGCTGGCCGAGCCGAAGGCGTTCACGACGGAAAGAGCGCTCCAGACCGTAATCGCGGCGACTGCCGCGAGTGCCGGAACCGAGCGCAAGTTCACGAAACGAACGTGCCGCAGATGTCTCGCCACCTCGCCTGCCACGATACTCCTGAGGCAATCGCATTTCTAGTGAGGCGATCGCATTTCTAGTCCCCGGCGAGGCTCGGGGCGTACGGGTTGAGCCGGCGGACGTTTGCAGTCGCCTCCGCCCTGGTGGCGCCGTCGCTGAAGATCGCCAGCTCGTACCAGAGGTGCCAGTCGTGCGGATCCTTCGAGATCGCCGTCCGTAGGCTCGCGCGGGCGGCGCCGACGTCGCCGAGCCCGCGCTGCGCCTTTGCGAGCGAATGCCACGCGGCAGCCGACCACGGCGCCCAGCGCGTGCCCCGGCGCGCGGCCGCCGCCGCTTCGTCGTACCGACCGGCCACGCTTTCCCGCTGGCTGACTGCAATCGCCTGGTTGCCGACATGGCCAACCAGCGCCACCGCGAGCGCCGCCGCGAGGGCGGCCAGCGCGACGATCCTGGCGCGGGCTGCGATCGGGCGACTCGAATCCGGACCTCGGGCCGCGACGACCACCACCGTCCCGCAACAGAGCGCAACCAGCGTCACGGTTGGGAGCTCCCAGTGCCAGTCGGCGCCGGCGCTGATCAGGAACGCGACATACGCTCCGGCCGCCGCGGGAACTCCGGGATGCCTCCGCGCGCGTCGGAGCGCGACGAGGGGCGTGGCGAGGAACGCCGCGAGCAGGGCCAGTCCGAGCGGCCCGAGCTCGGCAAGTGTCTCCAGGTACAGGTTGTGGGCGTCGAGGGCGCCCACGGGCAGCGGCCGGTCACGCGTCCAGTAGAGGTCGTACGTCCCCGCGCCGGAACCGAGCCATGGGTGGGAGGACGCCTCGGACCAGGCGACCCGCCAGTAGTCGGCGCGGCTGTGGCCCGAGATCGTGAACAGCCTGTGGCTGAGGTTGGGGTCCGAGGTGTACGGAGACGCGCGAAAGCCGTCGGAGACACGGCCCCACAGAGCCTCCGGTCCGCCGACGCGAACGAGCCCGACGACCGCGAGCGCGACCAGGACGCAGGCGACCGAGGTGGATGCGGCGATCCAGAACGCGCGCGGAACCTGAATCCTCGGCCGGAGCCGTTGGAGGAGCAGCGGGACGGCGGCGCATGCGAGAGCGAGCACGCCGAGGATCAGCGCAAGGCGGTGGCCGTCGCGCGCGGCGGCGTCGCGCACGGCCTGCGCGTCGTTCAGCCACCGGGAGCGGGAAGAGGCCCAGACGGCCGCGGCGAGCAGCGGGGCGAGCGAGGCCGTGGTCGCAGCCAGGCGCGCCCGGTGCGGATCGATCGCGAGCGCGACGACGAGCCCCAGGGCGAGTGACGCCCACGCCCCCCGGCTGAACGTGAAGTAGAGCGTGCAGACGAGGATCACGGCCGCGCTCGCGGCAAGAGCTCGCGCTGCTGGGCGCCGGGCCGAAGCGGCGACGCCGAGCGCGAGCAGCACTCCCATGGCTGCGACGATGCCGAGGGCGTTCCAGTATCCGATCGGCGTCGACAGCCGGTAGTCGAGACCAATCTCGAGCCCGAACCGGTCCGGGAACAAGCGCGTCAGAAGTCCGTACCCGCAGACGCCGGTTACCGCAGCGACCACGCCGCCGGAGAGCTCGCCGACCGGCCGCCCGGTCGACAGCACGAGGAGCGCGCCCACGGCGCTGAGGTAGACGAGATCGCGCTCCACCTCCGATACCGTCCGCGGCACGCTGTCGGACCACGAGACCGACAGCGCCGTCCAGAGCACGAGCATCGTCAGTGCGCCGCCCCAGGCGACGTCCGCCGGGCCGTACTCGAAGCGCTCGAGGAGCGAGACGGCGGCCGTGGCCCCGATCAGCGGCCCGAGCGCGCTCCAACCCCAGGCAGACGGCACGTACGCGCCACCTGCGTGCGCGGTCACGGCGATGAGCGCGAGCGCGAGGAGCGCCGGCGCCAGGCGCTCCGCTCGCTCGGCTGTCGCACCCGCGGATCTCACCGCTTTCGTAGTGCCCGTCATTCGCGATCGCTATCGTCCCATCCGATGCGTTTCCTGGTCGCCGCTGCGCTCGTCGTGCTCGGCTGGGCGCCCGCCGGCGGCGGCGTCGGAACCGGCTCGCGCTGAACCTTGGACGAGCGCCTCGCCGCGGAGCTCGAGGTCGCCGCGGTTCCGCCCGAGGTGCTGACGCGCCGCCTCTACCGGCTCGCGCTCCGCCGCGACCCGGAGCCGGAGGCGCTCGCTCGTGTGGTGAGCAGGCTCGCGGCGGGGACACTCTCCCGCGCGACCCTGCTCGAGGAGCTCGTCTCGAGCGCGGAGTTCGAGCGCGTGCGCGCGCTCGACGACGCCGTCACCTTCGCGGCGTGGGCACGGACGGAGAACGAGAGACCGCGCGAGCTCCGCGGTCCGCCTGCCTGCGACGAGCGGGTGATCGAGATTCCGTGGACGCTTTCGCGCTACCGGGGTGAGCCGCGCGTACTCGACCTCGGCTACGCGCACGCGGAGCCTGCGTATCTCGCCGCGCTGACGGCGGCCGTGCCGGATGAGGTGACCGGCGTCGACCTGGTCGAGGCGGACGTTCCCGGGATCCGCCCGGTCGTCGCCGACCTTCGCAGCCTGCCGTTCGACGAAGAGAGCTTCGACGTCGCCTTCTGCATCTCCACCCTCGAGCACGTCGGCTACGACAACACGCGCTACGGCGTCGAGGGAGGGCGGGTCGAGGGCGGGATGGAGGCCGCGCTCGCCGAGTTGCTGCGCGTGCTCGGCGACTCGGGGCGACTGCTCCTGACCGTGCCGTGCGGGCCCGAGCAGGACTTCGGCTGGTACGTCCGCCTGCCGGCCGAGCGCTGGCGGCGGCTGTTCGAGGGCTGCGGGTTCGCGATCATCGAGGACGAGGTGTACGGGCGGACGGACGAGGGCTGGCAGACGATGCGCGAGGCCGAGGTCGGGGAGGGCTGCTTCTGCGTCGAGCTCGCGCAGCGGGGTACGCTCGCCTACCTGCGGCGGATGCTGCGCCGGCTGCGCGGCTGACGCGACCGGCAGCGCGCGCCGTGGCCCGAACGGTCTTCGTCGTGGGAGCCGGCCGCCGCCGAGAGGAACCCCGCGCCTTGCGGAGGCTTTCTCGGAGAGGCGCATACGGGATTCGAACCCGTGCCGCCGCCGTGAGAGGGCGGTGTCCTAGGCCACTAGACGAATGCGCCGGGGCGCCCAGTCTAGCGATGATGTGCGCGTGAGCGCCGCCGAGATCCGCCCCTTCCGGCCCGAGGACGCAGCCGGCGCCGCCGGCGCCTTCCGCGAGCTTTTGCCGCACTACCTCGTCAACGCCGAGCTGCTCGTCCACTGGACGAGCTCCGTGCCGGAGCGGGCGCAGGTGCGGTGCTGGGTCGCCGAGCGGGACGGCGAGATCGTCGCGTGGGGCGAGGCCGAGTTGCGCTGGACGCGCGCCGACTCCGGGCTCGGAAGCCTCTGGGTCGGCGTGACTCCGCCAGCCCGCGGGGCCGGGCTCGGCGCGCGCCTGTACGAGCTCGCCGAGAGCCACCTGGTCGCGCAGGGCGCCTGGAAGCTCGACTCCAGCTACGACGAGGGCGATGAGGCGGCGCGGCGGTTCGCGGAGAAGCGCGGCTTCGTCCCCACTCGTACCGAGCGCCTGTGGACGCTCGACCCGCGCGAGGCCGACCTCTCGGAGCTGCCGGAGCTCGAGCGCCGCACCCGGTCGGCGGGCTTCCGGCTCAAGACGCTCGGCGAGCTCCTCGACCGCCCGGCCGACCTGCACGCGCTCTACGCGGAGGCCCACAACGACATGCCGAGTGACGACGACCCCGCCGACCTCCGCTACGACGAGTGGAAGGAGGAGACGCTCGACAATCCGCTGCTCGACCGCGACGCGAGCATCGTCGTCCTCGCCGACGACCGCCCGGTCTCGTTCGCGTGGCTGCTGGTCGAGCGCGAGGGCGGCCGCGCCGATCACGAGCTCACGGGCACGCTGCGCGAGTTCCGCGGGCGCGGGCTCGCACGCCTGGCGAAGCTCGCCGCGATCCGCTGGTGCCGCGACCACGGGGTCACGACGCTGCTGACCTCCAACGACGGCGCGAATGCAGCCATGCTCGCGATCAACGACCGGCTCGGGTACCGGCCGACGATCATCCGCATCGAGGTCGCGCGCGTCCTCTAGGACCGCGCGATCCCGTGCGCGAGACGGGCGAGGATGGCCAGCGTGCCGGCCGCCGCGGCGACGCCGACCGCGTCCCAGAGCAGCCCGCCGCCGAGCGGGGCGGCGGTCACGATCACGACGAAAGCCCCGATCAGGACCGACAGGAAGGCGAGCGCGCCGAGCGCGGTCAGGCGGCGCACGACGACGCGGGTCTCCTCGCGTCCCGGGCTGCGCAGCTCGAGCGACCAGTAGGCAAGCTCGGCGAGCAGGAGGAGGCCGGCCGCGTAGACAGGGGCGCCCGCGTCCACGACGTCGTCGCCGCGCAGCGCGAGCCCGGCGGCGTACTCGCCCGCGAGCAGGACGAGCGTCCACGGGACGCCGCCCGTCCAGCCGGCGGCGAGCGACGCGACGAGCATGGCGAGCGCGCAGGCCCCGAGCGCGCCCAGCACGTCGCCGTAGCTC
>JBOHAW010000145.1:0-6274 GCA_050697975.1 Gaiellaceae bacterium | reverse complement strand
CTACAAGGACACCGCCGGGCCCGCGATCAATCCGATGATCAAGATCGCCAACATCGTCGCGATCCTGATCATCCCGCTGATCGTCTCGATTCACGGGTAGACACGCCCGCCGCGGCCCTGTCCGGGGTCAGACCCCGGACCTGTCTCGCCGGGTCAGAGCCAGCCGGCGCGGCTGTCGGGGGGTCAGACCCCGGACCTGTCTCGCCGGGTCAGAGCCAGCCGGCGCGGCGGAAGAAGCGGTACAGCGTGAGGCAGACCGCGGCGATCGCGGCGAGCACGAGCGGGTACCCGAGGGCCCAGCCGAGCTCGGGCATGTTCTCGAAGTTCATGCCGTAGACCCCGGCGATCGCAGTCGGGACGGCGACGATCGCAGCCCAGGCCGAGATCTTGCGCACGTCCTCGTTCTGGCGCACCGTCGTCTGGGTGAGGTTCGCGGTGAGCACGCTCGTCAGCAGGTCGCGGAACTCCTGCACCCGCGCGACGACGCGCAGCAGATGGTCGTGCACGTCGCGGAAGTACGTGCGGATCTCCTCGCTGATCTGCGCGTAGGGCGCTGTCGCCAGGCCGCTCACCGGCGCGAGGAGGGGGACGACGGCGCCGTGGAGCTCGAGCACCTCTCGCTTGAGCTTGTAGATCCGCTCGGCCGGGTTGTCGCGCGCGGCCGAGAACACCTCGCCCTCGACGTCCTTGATCGCACCGTCGAGCGCCTCGATCACCGGCTCGTAGTCGTCGACGACGCGGTCGACGATCGCGTGCAGCGCAGCGCCCGGGCCGCACCGGAGCAGATCGGGCCGGGCCTCCATCCGCAGCCTGACGTCGTGCAGCGCCGTCTCGCCGTGGCGGACCGAGACGATGAAGTCCTCGCCGACGAAGAGGAGGATCTCGCCGAGCTCGATCGCCGCCTCGTCCTCGACGTAGCGCGCCGTCTTGAGCACGACGAACAGCGAGTCGCCGTAGATCTCGAGCTTCGGGCGCTGGTGTGCCTTGATCGCGTCCTCGACCGCGAGCTCGTGCAGCTCGAACTCGCGGCGGACCGAGTCGAACTCCTCTGCGGACGGCTCGTAGAGCCCGATCCAGGCGAATGCGTCGGCGCCGGAGCAGGCCTTGTAGACGGACTCGAGCGGGACGTCCGCCTGCCTGCGGCCCTGCTCGTAGATCGCGCAGTCGACGATCATCCGCTCGAAGTATCAGCCACGGGCGCGCGCGTGCTCAAGTGCGGCTTCACGCTCGCCAGTAGCTCCTCGTCAGGAGCACGACGACGGGCAGGATCTCGAGGCGGCCGAGCCACATGAGCGCGATCATGATGAGCTTCGAGGTCGTCCCGAAGGGGTCGAACGAGCCCATCGGTCCGGCGATGCCCAGCGCCGGCCCGACGTTCCCGAGCGTCGTGGCCGACGCGGCGATCGCGTCGATCGGGCGGATGACGACGTCGAGGCGCGCCGAGTCGATGAGGATGCCGAGCGCCCCGAGCGCGAAGAACCCGATGTAAAGCAGGACGAAGACGATCACCGCCCCGAGCGTCCTCTCGTCGATGAGCGACCGGTTGAGGTGGATGGGCGCAACGAGCTCCGGGTGCACGGTCTGGTCGAGCTCGCGCCGGAGGATCTTGCCGACGAGGACGTGCCGGACGACCTTGACCGAGCCGCTCGTAGACCCGGCCGATGCGCCGACGAACATGAGCCCGACGAGCGTCACGGACGTGAGCGCGGTCCACTCGTTGAAGTCGGCGCTCACGAAGCCGGTCGTCGTCATCGTGGACACGGCGTTGAAGACGGCGTGCCGGACCGCCGCTTCGCCCGCGAGCAGGTCTGCGCGCAGCAGCTCGGCGAGCACGAGCGCCGAGCCGAGCGCGAGCAGCGGGACGTACAGCCTGAACTCCTCGTCCCTGAGGAAGACGCGAGGGCGCCGCCTGACGATGGCGGCGTAGGTCAGGGCGAAGTTCGTCCCGGCGACGATCATGAAGACGACTACGGTCCACTGCGTGGCGGCGCTGAACTCCTCGAACGAGCGCGCTTGCGTGGAGAAACCCGCGGTCGCGACGGCGGCGAACGAGTGGCCGACGGCTTCGTAGAGATTCATCGCGTCGTCGAACCCGGCCAGGCCGATTACCGTGAGTACGGCCGCCCCGAGCGCGGTGATCGCGACGTAGAGAAGCAGGAAGCGGCGCGCCGCCTCCCGGATCGTGACGGTGAGTCGCTCGACCTCGGGGCCGGGAGCCTCCGACTCGAACAGCTGGCGGCCGCCGACGCGGAGACGTGGGAGGACGGCCAGGGCGAGGACGAGGATCCCCATTCCGCCCACCCACGTCGTCAGCTGACGCCAGAACGCGAGCGACCGGGACAGGCCTTCGATGTCGGTGAGGACGCTCGCGCCGGTCGTCGTGAAGCCGGACATCGACTCGAAGTACGCGTCGACCGGGCTCCGCAGCTGCTCCTCGCCGGCGAGCATGTAGGGCAGCGCGCCCGCGGCCGCCACCAGCAGCCATACGAGCGCGATCACGAAGTAGCCCTCCCGGGCCCCGACGCGCTCCTTGCCGGGCGTCAGGCGCTCCAGGCCGATGCCGAGCCCGGCGGTGATTGCGCCGGCGGCCAGGAACGGCCACGGCGGCTCCCCGTAGCCGAGCGCGACCGCCGCCGGGGCGAGGAAGGTGGCGCTGAAATAACGGAGCAGCGCTCCGACGAGATTGAGCGCTGCCCCGACGTCGACGCCGATCGTCTCGCGGCGGAAGGCGCGCCGGAGGCGCGCGGCGGTGATCACAGAGCGCGCTCGACCTCGGTCGCGCGCGCGGTCTCCGTGAACACGATCACGCGGTCGCCGGCCAGGAGCACGTCGTCGCCGTGCGGGAAGATCGCGGCGCCGTCGCGGACGATGGCTCCGATCAGCGCCCCGGTCATCGGCAGCTCGCGGAACGGCCGCTTCACGAGCGCGCTCTCTGCGCGCACGACGACGTCGAGGATCTCGTAACGGTCACCCTCGAGCATCGCCACCTGCTGCGTGCGCGGGTCGTGCGCGAAGCGCACGATCTCCTCGGCGGTGACCGCGCGCGGATTGATCGCGACGTCGATCCCGGACCGCTCGAACACCTCCATCGAGACGGTGTCATGGACGACGGCGATCGTGAAGTCGACGCCGTGCACCTTGGCGAGCGTGGCTGCGTAGTGGTTCTTGGCGTCGTCGCGCATGGCGAAGATCCCCGCGCGCGCCCGCCCGATCCGCTCGCGCTCGAGGAAGTCGGGCTCGATGCCCGTCGCGTTGAAGACGCGCGCGCTCGGGAACTCCTCGGCGACCTCGCGCGCGCGATCGCGGTCTGCTTCGACCATGCGGACGCGGATCTGCTGCTCCATGAGGACGCGCGCGATGGCGGTGCCGATCCTGCCGCAGCCGTAGACGACGACGTCGTCGACACGACCGCGCTCGCGGGCGAGGATCCCGCTCCACTCGCGCGCCGCCCGCGGCGAGCCGATCACGATGATCCGGTCGCCGGAGCGGATCGACTCGTGGCCGCGAGGGACGATCGTGTGCCCACCGCGGATGATGCTCGCCACCTTCGAGTCGCGCGGGATGCGCGCCTCGCGCAGCGGTGGGCCGATCACCTCCGGCGCCTCGGCCTCCGGCTCGACGTCGAACTCGACGATCTGAACCTGGCCGTCGGCGAAGACGTCCGTCTGGCGGGCGGCGGGGAGGCCGATGATGCGCGAGACCGCGTATGCGGTCTCCAGCTCGGAGGAGACGATGAAGTCGACGTCCAGCTCGCGCTCGTGCCAGACCTCGAGATACTCGACGTTGGCCGTCCGCACGACGGTCCGTACGTCCGGCGAGAGCCCCTTGGCGAAGATCGCGGCGATCACGTTGATCTCGTCCCTCGAGGTGCACGCGATCAGGAGGTCGGCATCGCTCACGCCGGACTGCTGGAGCGTCCGCCGGCTGGCGCCGTTCCCCTGCACGGCCGTGACGTCGTAGCGGTAGGCGAGTGCGCTCAGGCGCGTGGGGTCGAGGTCGATCATCGTGAGGTCGTGCTCGCCGTGGAGCGCCTCGACGATCGTCGAGCCAACCTGGCCGGCGCCGATGATCACGATCTTCACGGTTGGCGCCAAGGGTAAGGCTAGAGTCCGCCGGTGCCTAGACGCAGGCGGCAGCAGGCGGGACTCGAGCGGGTGCTCGGCACGCCCGCGCTGTTCTCGACCGCATACGGGAACGTCGGCTCGTCGATCTACTACGCGCTCGGCGTAACGGCCGTCTTCGCGCTCGGTCTGACACCGCTCGTCTTCCTGATCGCCGGGCTCTTCTTCGCCGCTACCGCGCTCACGTACGCCGAGGGCACCGTTCGCTACCCGGAGGCCGGCGGGTCGTCGAGCTTCGCCCGCCACGCATTCAACGAGGTCGTCAGCTTCGGGGCCGCGTGGGCGCAGATGCTCAACTACGTGATCACGATCGCCATCTCGGCGTTTTTCGTCCCGCACTACCTCTCGATCTTCTGGGAGCCGCTGCGGCAGAACCCGTGGGACGTCATCGGCGGCGCGCTCGTGATCCTCGTGCTCGTCGGCCTCAACGTCGTCGGCATCAAGGAGGCGGCGAAGCTCAACATCGTGCTCGCGGTGATCGACTTCGCCACGCAGCTCCTGCTCGTGCTGCTCGGCTTCGCCCTGATCTTCAGCCCCGAGACGCTCGTCGACAACGTCGACTTCGGCGTCACGCCGACCTGGGGCCAGTTCCTGCTCGCGATCCCGGTCGGGATGATCGCCTACACCGGCATCGAGACGGTCTCGAATCTCGCCGAGGAGGCGCGTGACCCGTCGCGCAGCATCCCGGCCTCGATCCGTCTCGTCGCGATCGCCGTGCTCGCGATGTACTTCACGCTCCCTGCGATCGCGCTCTCGGCGCTGCCGGTCGAGGTCATCGACGGCGAGCGCACGACGCTGCTGGCGCTCACGCCGGAGGAGGGCGGCTTCCAGAACGACCCGATCCTCGGCCTCGTCGAGAACGTCGGCGTCGAGGGGCTGCTTCTCGACGTGCTCGAGATCTACGTCGGCGTCCTGGCCGCGACGATCCTCTTCATCGCCACGAACGCCGGCGTGATCGGCGCCTCGCGCATCACGTACTCGATGGCGAGCTACCGTCAGCTCCCGGAGATCTTCCGCCGGCTGCACCCGCGCTTCAAGACGCCGTGGCTGTCGCTCGTCGTCTTCGCCGGCCTCCTCTCGATCCTGGTCCTGCTCCCGGGGCAGACGGACTTCCTCGGCACGATGTACTCCTTCGGCGCGATGCTGTCGTTCACGATCGCGCACGCCGCCGTGGTCGCGCTGCGCGTCCGTCGGCGGGACGAGGAGCTCGTGTACCGGGCGAGGCCGAACGTGCGCGTCCGCGGCGTCGAGTGGCCGCTGTTCGCGGTGTTCGGGGGTCTGGCGACCGGTCTCGCGTGGCTCGTCGTCGTGATTCAGGACGCGCCCACGCGCTACGCCGGCCTCGCCTGGCTCGCGATCGGATTTGTGGCGTACGGGGTGTATCGCCGTCGCATCCTGCGACAGCCGCTCGGGCAGACGCTGCGCGCGCCCGTCGCCTTCGGGCCGGCGCTCGCGCTCGAGTACCGGCAGCTGCTCGTGCCCGTGATCGACGGCTACGCCTCGGACGAGGCGATGAACGTCGCCTCCCGGCTGGCGGCCGAGCGCGGGGCGCGGATCGCCGCCGTCACCGCGATCGAGCTCCCGCTCGAGGTGCCGCTCGACGCAGAGCTTCCGGAGGAGGAGAAGCGGGCGAACGCCGTGCTCGACGAGGCGCGGGCGATCGGGGACTCGTACGGAGTGGACGTGGTCTCGCGCATCGTGCGCGCCCGCAACGCGGGCCGTGCGATCGTGGACGAGGCCGAACGGCGCGGAAGCGAGATCATCGTCATGGGCGCCCCGCGCAGCGGCCGGCGCCGCAGCGAGATCTTCGGCGACACCGTCGACTTCGTGCTCAGGCACGCGCCCTGCCGCGTGATGGTGGCAGCGTCCGCCCAGCCGGCATGAGGCCTTACCGCGCAGCTGTCGTCGCGTTCTCGATCCTCTTCGTCGCGCTGGGCTCGGCCATGCTCGTCGTGACGGTCGTCCGCGGCGGCGGCATCGGCCTCCTCCTCGGCGCGCTCTTCGTCGCACTCGGCGTCGGCCGCCTCCTTCTGCTGCGCGGGGATCGCCGATGAGCCCGGTCGTCGGCGTGCTCCACCCGGGCGAGATGGGCGCCGCCGTCGGCGCCGCGCTGCGCGCGTCGGGCACTCGCGTGCTCTGGGTTGGCGAGGGAC
>JBOHAW010000144.1:0-9071 GCA_050697975.1 Gaiellaceae bacterium | reverse complement strand
GTCCAGCGAGACGGCGAGCCCGCGCAGCGACGGCCGCAGCCGGAGCACGGCGGCGTCCAGACCGGGGCGGCGGACGGTCCGCGAGCCGACCAGGTGGTCGTACTGCTCGTAGATCGGGCGGCGGCTGCGGCGCGCCGGCGAGGACAGGCGCTCGAGCAGCGTCCCCTGCGGCCGGGATGGCGGCCCGGCCGGCTGAGGCTCCCGCTCCACGGTGTAGCGCGGCGCTTCCTCCGTCAGCAGCCGCGCCGGAATGTCTCCGAGCTCCTCTCCCTCGTAGAGAGCGCGCAACCGAGCGCTGTCCGTTACCTCCCCGAACGCCGTGCACGGGAGCTCCCAGCGGGCGCACACGGCCTCGACCGACTCGAGCAGCTCGCGGCGGACGACGGCGACCATCCGCTCCTGGCTCTCCGAGATCATGATCTCCCAGGGCTCGAGCTCCTCCCGCAGCGGCACGCGATCCAGGTGCGCGTCGATCCCCGCTCCGCCGGAGGCCATCTCCGCGAGCGACGAGGCGAGCCCGGCCGCGCCGCAGTCCTGCAGCGACTCGACGAGCCCGCGCTCGACGAGCTCGAGGCTGACCTCGATCAGCTTCTTGCCCGTGAAGGGGTCGCCGATCTGGACGGACGGGCGCTTCTCGTGCGACAGCTCGCCGAGCTCCTGGCTCGCGAGCACGCTGGCGCCGCCGATGCCGTCGCGACCCGTCGTCGCTCCGTAGAGGACGACGAGGTTGCCCGGCCCGGTCGCCCGCGCGCGCGTGAGCCGCTCGGTGGGGAGGATGCCGACGCACATCGCGTTCACGAGGCAGTTGTCGGCGTAGGCGGGATCGAAGACGGTCTCGCCTCCGACGGTGGCGACCCCGGTGCAGTTCCCGTAGTGGGCGATGCCGGCGACGGCGCGGTCGAACTGCCAGCCGGGCTCGCCGAAATAGAGCCCGTTGAGCAGCGCGATCGGCCGCGCGCCCATCGCGACGATGTCGCGCAGGATGCCCCCGACGCCGGTCGCCGCGCCCTGGAACGGCTCGACTGCCGAGGGATGGTTGTGGCTCTCGACCTTGAAGGCGACCGCCTCGCCCTCGCCGAGGTCGATCACGCCCGCGTTCTCACCCGGCCCCTGGAGCACGCGATCGCCGGCCGAGGGCAGCCGGCCGAGGAGCGGGGCCGAGTGCTTGTAGCCGCAGTGCTCCGACCACAGCAGCGAGAAGACGGCGAGCTCGAAGTCGTTCGGTTCGCGGTCGAGCAGCTCCCGGATTCGGTCGAGCTCCCCGTCCGTCAGGCCGAGGGCGCGATGGAGCGGCTGTTCCGCGACCGGCGTCAGACGGGGGAGTGTAGCCGGGAAGGTGGACGGTCAAGACGTGGCCGCGGCATGGTAACCGCGCCGCCGTCGTTCTCACACTCGTGGGCCGGCGACCGTTTCACTCCCCGTGAGCCGCCGGCACCTGATCATGCTGCTCGCGCTCTCGGCGATCTGGGGCGCGTCCTTCATGTTCATCAAGGTCGGCGTGCGCGAGCTGGAGCCGGCGACGCTCATCTTCGTCCGCATCGGCCTCGCCGCGGTGACGCTCGTCGCGATCGTCCCGCTGCTGATGCCCGCGCGCCGGGCGGCCGCCGCCATGCTCGCCTCCGCTGCCCCGCTCGCCGTGATGGGCCTGGTCAACTCGGCGATCCCGTTCTGGCTGATCAGCTGGGCCGAGGTGCGGATCGACTCGGGAGTGACCGCGATCCTGCAGGCGTGCGCGCCGCTCTTCGCCGCTCTCCTCGCCTGGCGGCTCAGCCGGAGCGAGCAGCTCGACGGCGCACGTCTCGCCGGCGTCGTCGTCGGCTTCGTGGGCGTGGCGGTGCTCGTGGGCGGCGTTCCCGGCGGCGCCGGCGGGAACCTGGTGGCGGCGCTGGCGGTCGTCCTCTCGGGCCTGTGCTACGCCGCGGCCGCCCTCTACGGCGCGCGCCGCCTGGCGGACGTCCAGCCGCTGCTGATCGCGACGGGCTCGATGATCGCCGGGACGATCATGACGGCTCCGTTCGGCCTGGCGCAGCTGCCGGCCGAGCTGCCCGGATGGAAGGTGACGGCCTCGGTCGCCGCGCTCGGGATCGTCGGCACGGCGTTCGCCTACATCCTCTACTACGGTCTCATCACCGGCGCCGGGGCCTCGCGCGCCATCCTCGTCACCTACCTCGTGCCCGCGATCGCGCTCCTCTACGGCGTGGCGCTCCTGGGAGAGCCGCTCACGGCGGCCGCGGTGGTCGGCCTGGCGCTCGTCCTGGCGGGCGTGGCGCTCGGCACCGGCGCCCTCCGCGCCGCGCCGGCGAGGGTGCCGGCGGGGTAGGGGTACGCTGCTTCGCATGGGCCGGCCGGAGCCACCGCCGTACGCCGCGGCGGCTGTCGAGGTCGTCCGCTTTCCGGGCGGTCGCACCGAGTCCGACCAGGCGGCCGTCGAGGAGCCGCTCGAGCTCCGGATCAACGGACGCCCGGTCGCGGTGACCATGCGCACGCCGGGCCATGACGAGGAGCTGGCGCTCGGATTCTGCCTCGGTGAGGGGATCGCGCCGCTTCGGGCGTTCGTGCCGCCGGACCTGGCCGCGAACACGATCGAGGTGGAGGCTCCCTCCTTCGACCCGGAGCGCGTGCAGCGCAGCTTCTACACGTCCTCCTCCTGCGGCGTCTGCGGCAAGGGCGCGCTCGAGGCCGTCGCCGTCGAGGCGCCGCGAGTCGAGAGCGCGCTCCGCGTCGAGGCGGCGTTCGTGGCGTCGCTGCCGGGACGCCTGAGCGAGGCGCAGGCGGCCTTCGCCGCGACGGGCGGCCTGCACGCGACCGGCCTCTTCGACGCCGAGGGCGCGCTCCTGTGCCTGCGCGAGGACGTCGGCCGCCACAACGCGATGGACAAGGTGATCGGCTGGGCGTTCGGCGCCGGGCTGCTCCCCTTCGAGCGCACGCTGCTGTGCGTCAGCGGCCGGCTCTCGTTCGAGCTCGTGCAGAAGGCGGCGGTGGCGGGCTGCCCGATCCTCGTTGCGGTCGGAGCGCCGTCCAGCCTCGCGGTCGAGCTGGGGCGCGACCGTGGAATCACGCTCTGCGGCTTCGTTCGCGACGGTCGGGTGAACGTCTACTCGGAGCCCTGGCGCGTGGTCGGGGAGGCATGACTCGCAGCTACGCCCCGATGCTCCTGTTCCTCGCGGCCCTCTGGGGCGCCTCGTACCTGTTCATCAAGGTCGCCGTCGACGAGATCGAGCCGGCGCCGATGATGTTCTTCCGGCTCGTGCTCGCAGGCGGCCTGCTGCTGATCTTCCTGCTCGCGCAGTCCGGCGCGCGCACCGGGCTCGCCGAGCTCGGGCGGGCCTGGCGTCCGGGGCTCGTCCTCGGCGTGATCAACGCCGCCGTTCCGTTCACGCTGATCGCCTGGGGCGAGAAGCACATCGACTCGGGCGTGGCCGCGATCGCGAACGCC
This sequence comes from Gaiellaceae bacterium, assembly GCA_050697975.1. GTDB lineage: Bacteria > Actinomycetota > Thermoleophilia > Gaiellales > Gaiellaceae > JBOHAW01. The sequence continues at coordinate 5,635 of JBOHAW010000144.1, read as the reverse complement.
ACGGTGCCGCTCTTCGTCGTGCTGCTCGCGATCCGGTTCCGGCCGAGCGAGCGGGCGAGCGGCGGGCGGCTGCTCGGCGTGCTGCTGGGGCTGGTCGGCGTCGCCGTCCTCGCAGGCGCCGCTCCGGAGGGCGGCTGGCTGGGCGTGGCCGGGACGATGGCGGTCGTGCTCGCGTCGCTCTCGTATGCCGCCTCCGGCCTCTACGGCCAGCTGCGCACGTCCGATACGCGCGGACCCGTTCTTGCCACCTCGTCGATGCTCGCCGGCGCGCTCGTCCTGCTCCTGCCGGCGCTGCTCCAGCTCCCGGACGAGCTGCCCGGCTGGAAGGCGCTCGGCTCGGTGGCCGCGCTCGCGATCCTCGGGACGACGCTGGCGCAGCTCGTGCTCTACCGGATGCTTCGCCTCCACGGCCCCGCGCGGACGAGCCTCGTCACCTACCTCCTGCCGCCGACCGCGCTTCTCTACGGCTCCGTCCTGCTCGACGAGCCCCTGACCGCTGCGGCCCTCGCGGGGCTCGCGCTGATCCTCTTCGGCGTCGCCCTCGGGGCCGGGGCCGTGCGCGTGCCGCGCCGGGGCGCCGTGCCGCAGTCGCCGTGAGCGTCCGGCTGCGCCGCGCCGACCCGGCGGACGTCGACTTCGTCCTCGAGCTCGTCACGCACGAGGACGTCGAGCCGTACATGGCCGCCGTCCGGACGCACGACCGCGACGGCCTGCTCGACGAGATCGAGCGCTCGCAGCGCGAGCCCGACGAGCTCGGCCGCTTCGTGATCGAGGTCGAGCACGACGGCGAGTGGCGCCGTGCGGGCGTGATGGCCTATGACGTCGCAAACCGCCGCAGCCAGATCGCCAGCCTCGGCGGCCTCGCCGTCCATCCCGACTTCCGGGGCCGCCGTCTCGCCGACGAGGCGGCGCGCGCCTTCCAGCGCCTCCTCCTGCTCGAGCTCGGCTTCCACCGGATCCAGCTCGAGTGCTATGGGTTCAACGAGCGTGCGATCCGGCACGCCGAGCGCGCGGGCTTCGTGCGCGAAGGCGTGCGGCGCAAGGCCTACCAGCGCCACGGCGAGTGGGTCGACGGCGTCCTGTTCGGCCTGGTTCGCGAGGATCTGGAGCCCTAGCGGCTCGTCGTCACATTCTGCGACCCTGAGGAGCAATGGAGCTGATCCACACCTGCTATCGCATCACCGACATCGACCGCTCGGTCTCCTTCTACGCAGCGCTCGGATTCGAGGAGCGGGGTCGGCTGCCGATCCGCGACGAGGCAATCAACGTGTTCATGGGCCTGCCCGGGGACGGCGACCGGCTCGAGCTCACCTACAATTTCGGCGTCGACTCGTACGACCTGGGCACCGGCTACGGGCACGTGGCGCTCACCGTCGACGACCTCGACGCCACGCTCGAGCGGCTCGCGGTGCAGGGGATCGAGCCGGAGCGCGAGCCCTACCGCGTTCGCGAAGGCGGCGCGAGGCTCTGCTTCGTCCGCGATCCCGACGGCTACAGAGTTGAATTGATCCAGCGCGGCTAGATCTCGGCTGGGAAATGGGTGGGGGGACCTGGATCAAGGCTCGACCGAGTCAGCGGAGAGCGGAACCAGGCCCGAGCCTGCCGTAACTCCACGCGGCCGACGGAGGCGCGCAGCGCGAGGGAGGGAGCCGGCTGCTGCCGAGCCGGCCTCTCCCACTCTCATCCTTCTACTTGACGACCATGAAGAGCGTCCGGTTGGCGTCCACCCCGGGAGCGGGTGGAGCCGCGTTGAAGTAGTCGACGAAGCCCTTCGAGGCGGTGATCCCCTCGAAGACCGAGTCCGGCGTGCCCACCAGATGGCAGCTGACGACGAGGACGCCGTTGCTCCCGTCCGAGTACGCGACGCGGAGGAACGCCAGGCCCGCGCGCGCGTCGGCGGGGTCGCCGATGAGGTTTGTCAAGGGCGGGGCGGTACCAGGCGCCACCTCGAAGTCCACGAAGCCCGTCACCTCGTAGGTGCCGCTGCCGGTGCTGACGCCGCCCGGTGCGAACGTCTCCCAGGTTCCTCCACCGGCGACGGACTGCGGGTTGCCCCGATTCGAGCGGAACGTCCCGGAGCCGGTCATGGTGATCTTCGAGCCGTCGGCGGCGAGCGCTGATGCAAACCCGCCGGCGTCGAGGGTCCCAGCGACGAAGTCGATGCTGACGATGTCCCAACGGATCTTGTGGTTGTCACCGCCGACCGCCCCTCCCGCGATCGCAAGCGCAAATGCCGCGATCCCGATCAGAAGCCCAACGGCTGTGAGTCTCTTCTTCTTCATCCCGATCTCCTCCTCGAGCCCACTTGCTAGTGCAGCGAGATCCGCCCGCTCGTCACCGTCTCCGGTGGCAGGTCGTAGTTGCCGTTTCCGGGTACCGTGTCGCCCGGCACGCCGTCGAACGCCCCGATCACCGTCAGCGTAAGGCGCCCGACGCCCGGGCCCCCTCCCTCCATCCTCGTCTCCCCGCCCGAGTCGATTGAGTGTCTACCTTGTCTGCGGACGTGTCAAGGGAGCCCCTGAGCACTCAGCTCGATGTCCGCAACGAGCGGGACGGCTACAGAATCGAACTCATCGGGCGCGCGTCGTAACAGCCCACGCGGGTCGCGCTTGGGGCCTGCGATCTCGGCCACGTGGACAGTCGGGAGTGGCTTCACCCCGGGTGCTGTGGATCGTCCAGAAGTGGCGCCCGTGTCGGGCGCGCGCACGGCACGCGCCTTCCAGCGCCTGCTCCTCTTCGAGCTCGGCTTCCACCGGATCACCGCAGCGCGGCCGCGTGCCGGTCGCGGATCGCGCGGTCGCGGTGCTCCCACGTGTGCGCGTCGGCGTTGTACCAGCGAAGGCCGTGGCGTCGAGCGATCCGCTTCGCGATCCTCGTCTTGCCGGAGCCCGGCGCTCCGCCGATCCAGAGAGCGTGCTTCAGCGATTCCACACGGCTCCTCTGTTCGAGACGCGCGACTCGAAGCGGCGCCGAAGTCTGTGGCTCGTGGTACGTTCGTTGGTGCAAGCGGCAACGTGCGCGCGGGCATCCTTCTCCACCCGGACGGCCATCGGATCGAGTTGATCGACTGCTCCGGGAAGTAGCGGCGCGAATCACGCGCTTCGATCCGATCGCCGAGATCGTCGTCGACCCGGGGTTTGCCGCGGTATACGAGGAGGGCTGGCAGTCATGGAGCGCCGCCGGTGTGTATCGCGCGGACGCGACGTCCCCACGACCGCCGGATGCGACCCGGCAGACGATGGGCTGGCGGCCCGACAAGCAGCTTCCCGAACGCGGCTTCCAGGGCGAGGGCATCCTCGCGGTCGTGGCCCCTGACGCGCCTGCGCGGGCGTGGTTCGCAGGGACAACCGAGGCCGACGTGCCTTCGATCCGGCTCGAGGCCCTGCGCGACCGGCTCGTCGTCGCGGCTGACGGGCCGGTCGGCGAGGTGACCGGCGCGACGCTTTCCGAGGCGCTCGCGACCGTCGGCGCGCGGCTCGGTCACGGCGAGGTTCCGTCCGTTCCGCCGGGCTGGTCGTCGTGGTCGTACTACTTTCGCGAGGTGACGGAGGCGGATGTGGCGGAGAACGTCGCCGAGGCCGAGCGGCTCGGCCTGCCGATCGCGATCGTCCAGGTGGACGACGGATGGCAGGCGGAGATCGGCGACTGGCTGGACGTGTCAGTCCGCTTCGGCTCGCTCGAGAGAACGGCGGCGCGGATCCTCGCCTCGGACCGGCAGCCGGGGATCTGGACGGCGCCCTTTCTCGTCGGCGAGCGGAGCCGCCTCGCGGCCGAGCACCCCGACTGGCTCGTCGGCGCTGCCGACGCAGGGACGAACTGGGCCCAGCGGCTCGGCGTGCTGGACGTGACGCACCCAGGAGCCGCCGCCCACCTCGAGCACGTGTACCGGTGGCTCGAGCGGCTCGACTTCCGCTTCCACAAGCTCGACTTCCTCTACGCCGGCGCCCTTCCGGGGCGGCGTCGTGAAGACTGCAGCGGGCTCGACGCGTACCGCGAGGGGCTTCGCATCATCCGTGAAGCCGTCGCTCCTGCGACGCTGCTGGGCTGCGGGGCGACTCTTCTGCCCAGCGTCGGGCACGTCGACGCCATGCGCGTCGGTCCGGACGTGCTCGGTGTGCCAGGCGACGGTCCGGAGCACGGGGCGGCCTCGGGGATCGGGAGTGCGCTGGCGACGACGACGGCTCGCGCGTGGATGCACGCGCGGCTGTGGGCCAGCGATCCGGACTGCGTCGTCGCACGCGCCGAGATCGCCGACCGCGATGAGTGGGCAGTCCACGTCGAGAGCTACGGCGGCCTCGCGTTCTCAGGCGATCGCCTCAGTACGCTGGACGAGCTCGGCCTCGAGCTGACGCGCCGTGTCCTCAGGCCCTCGACGACCGAGCCGTCGTGACCGGCGCACGGACGGGAGCGGTGAGCCCGGACCGCGTTAGCGCCGACTGACGAGGTGGGCGACCCGGCCCTGCTCGCCCGATGCCCAGCAGGCGCCGCTGTGGGCGCAGTTCACGGTGTCGAAGCTGCCGGTGTCGAATCGCCGCCAGGACGTGCCGCCGTCGAGGCTCACGTCGCTTCCGGTCGGCCCGACCACGATCGCGACCCGCCCGGTCATCCACGTGGCGCCGGAGCGGTACTCGTTCGGCGCATCGGCGACGAGGTGCCAGGTGATTCCGCCGTCTTCGGTCAGTGCGAGGGCATCCGGCGCCAGGGCGGGCGTGGTGAAGTCGCCGCCGACCGCGAGCCCGTGCCGCGGGTCGCGGAAGGCGAGCGCGAAGATCCCGGCGGTCGGGCCGCTGCGAATCGGGGTGGTGCTCACCTGCCAGTTCTCGCCGCGGTCGTCGGAGCGGAAGACGCGAGCCTCCGCTCCGCCGCCGGTGCCGAACCAGGCGTTGCGCCCGCCGCCGGCGACCAGGCACTGGCCGCTGGCGGCGAAGGCGAACTCACCAGGCAAGGCCGGCGGCATGTCACCCTGGACGACGCGCCAGCTGCGCCCGCCGTCGCTGGTGGCGATGATCCGGAAGCGGCCGTCGACCGGGTCGGACAACGCGAGCCCGCGCTTGCGGTCGAAGAACGCCATGCAGTCGTAGAACGCGTTCGGGTCGTCGTTCACGAACGTCAAGGTCCAGTGCTGGCCCCCGTCCGAGGTCACGTAGACACGGGATGCGTCACTGGGGCCGATCGCGAGGATCACGGCGTGATCGGCGTCGAAGGCCTCGACATCGCGGAACTGGAGCGCGGCAGTGTCCGGAGGGGACACTCTCTGCCACGTCTCGCCCGCGTCGACCGTCCGCAGGACCGTGCCCAGGCTGCCGCTCGTCCAGGCCACCTTTGCGCTGACCGCGGACAGTCCGCGGAGCCGCGCGTCCGAGCCGGTCGGCGTCAGCTGCCAGGCGAAGTCTCGTTCGGCCGACCCGAACGCCAGCGAGATCCCGGCGAGAGCCAGAGTGGCCGCGAGCAGCGAGATACGGTTCGGCACAGGCGGAACCTAACGCCCTCGGCGCCGGGTGCCAAACGGCCGGACGCACCGCCCCGGACCTCTGCCATCATCCGGGTGGTGGATCGGCCGGCACGGCACGTCGACGTCGGCTCGGCAGTGGAATGGCTGCTCGCGTCGCAGGAGCCGGCGATCGAGTACCTCACG
>JBOHAW010000143.1:0-10310 GCA_050697975.1 Gaiellaceae bacterium | reverse complement strand
GCGACGATCGCCCGCGTCGAGAGCGCCGCCCGCGATGCCCAGCCGGAGAGCCGCGTCCACGACCTGTACGCCGAGCTCAAGACCCGCGTCCACCACGCGTGCATCGCGAAGCTCGGGCCGGAGCTGTTCACGAAGGAGACGACCGAGGACCTCGCCGACCGCGTGCTGCGGACCGTGACCGAGCAGCTGATGCTCGACCGGACGCCGCTGACGCGGGAGGAGCGCCAGAAGATCGTCCGCGAGATCAGCGACGACATCCTCGGCTACGGGCCGCTGGAGCCGCTCCTGAACGACGACTCCGTGACCGAGGTGATGGTCAACGGCTTCGACCGGATCTACATCGAGCGCTCGGGCAAGATCGAGCACACGAGCGTGGCCTTCGTCGACAACGCGCACCTGCTGCGCATCATCGACAAGATCGTCTCCCAGGTCGGCCGCCGCATCGACGAGTCCTCGCCGATGGTCGACGCCCGCCTGCCGGACGGGAGCCGCGTCAACGCGATCATCCCGCCGCTCGCTCTCAAGGGCCCGACGCTCACGATCCGTAAGTTCTCCCGCGACCCGTTCGGGATGGACGAGCTGATCAACTTCGGCACCCTGACGCCCAAGGCGGCGCAGTTCCTCGCCGCGTGCGTGCAGGGCAAGCTCAACATTCTCATCTCGGGCGGTACCGGCTCCGGCAAGACGACCACGCTGAACGCGATGTCGGCGTACGTGTCGAACGACGAGCGCATCGTCACGATCGAGGACGCGGCCGAGCTCCAGCTCCAGCAGGATCACGTGATCACGCTCGAGTCGCGACCGCCGAACATCGAGGGCTCGGGCGAGATCCGCATCCGCGAGCTCGTGCGCAACTCCCTGCGCATGCGCCCCGACCGGATCATCGTCGGCGAGGTCCGCGGCCCGGAGACGCTGGACATGCTCCAGGCGATGAACACGGGCCACGAGGGCTCGCTGACCACGATCCACGCCAACTCCCCGCGCGACGCGCTCTCCCGCCTGGAGACGCTGGTGATGACGTCCGGCGTCGAGCTGCCCCACCGCGCCATCCGCGAGCAAATCTCGAGTGCCTTCGACCTGCTCGTGCAGATCTCGCGCCTGGTCGACGGCTCCCGCCGCGTCACGCACATCACCGAGGTGCTGCGCATGGAGTCGGACGTGATCACGCTCCAGGACATCTTCGTGGCGAAGCCGCCGGACGAGGAGACCGCGGTCGCCTCGCACGCGACGAAGCTGCTCACCCCGCTCGGCTGTTCCGGCCTTAAGCCGCACTTCCTCGAGAAGCTCGCGACGAACGGCGTGACGCTTCCGCCCACGTTCTTCCAGGCGGGCCGTGACGACTCCCGACCGTCGTTCGCCGCGGCCGGCTACGGAGGCTTTCAGTGAGCAACCGGCGGCTCGCCGCCATCGCCGCCGCGTTGGCGGCGCTCACGGTGCCCGCGGGCGCCTCTGCCGACGTCAAGCTCAAGAGTCCGGACCTCGCGGCGTACCCGCAGGTGTCGGTCACGGCTGTCACGTCGCGGGTGTCGGCGTCCCCTCCGAGGCTGCGCGAGGGCGGCCGGCCGGTTGCAGGGTTCGAGGCGCAGAACCTCGGACGCTCCAAGAGCGTCGTGCTCGCCGTCGACCGCTCGCAGTCGATGGCCGGTCAGGCGCTGAAGGACGCGACGAGCGGCGCGCGCGCGTTCATCGCCGCCAAGCCGCCTTCCGACCGCATCGCCGTCGTGTCGGTCGGCCGGCGCGCGCTCCAGTTGACACGCTTCTCGTCGGCGACGATCGACGCCGACATCGCCCTGAGGTCGTTCTCGGTGGACAACCGCTACGGCACCGCGCTCTACGACGCTGTCGCGCTGTCCGCGCGCGCGCTCAGGGCGGAGCCCCTCGCCGGACGCGTGCTCATCCTGCTTACCGACGGGCAGGAGGTCTCGAGCAAGTCAACCTTGCCCGAGGCGATCGAGGCGGCTCGCGCGTCCGGCGTGGCCGTGTACCCGATCGCGATCGAGAGCTCGAAGTTCTCGCCGGCGCCGTTGCGCGAGCTCGCGCAGGCGACCGGAGGCAGCTACTACGGAGCCGCGTCGAGCGCGGCCCTGGCCGGTGTGTACCGCGCCATCGCCGCCGAGCTGAAGCGGACGTGGCGACTGCGCTACGTCACGGCGGGCCGGCCGGGAGAGCGCCTGCAGCTCGAGGCTCGCGCGCCCGGCTCGGGCGTCGCCAAGCTGACCGTCGTCCTGCCCGGCCAAGCCGCGACCGACCCGGGCGAAGCGTCGGGGCTCCTGCCCCAGTCCGCCTACTCGAGCGCCTGGAGCCCCCTCGCGCTCGGACTGGCCGTCGGGTTCATGCTCCTGCTCGCATGGGGGCTCGTCGTTCGGGCGCGGCGCGGATCCTGGGTGCGGAACCGTCTCGCCCCGCACGTCGAGCAGCACGTCCGCCAGCCAAAGCGACAGGCCGCCCGGGAGCGATTCGCCACGGGCGCCACGGTGCTGCGAATGACCGAGCGAGCATTCGGGCACCTGCGCTTCTGGCGCAGCATCCACGCGCAGCTCGAGCGTGCCGACGTGCCGCTGCGCACCGTGGAGTTCCTCTACATCTCGATCGGAGCCGGCTTCTTCACAGGCATGATCGCAGCGTTCGCGGGACGGTCGACGCTCGTCATCCTCGCGGCGCTCGTCGGCGGCGGCCTGATCCCCTACGGATTCCTCTGGTTCAAGGCTCGGCGGCGGCTGAACGCGTTCGAGAATCAGCTCCCCGACCTGCTGCTGACGATGGCCGCCTCGCTCAAGGCCGGGCACAGCTTCAAGTCGTCGCTCCAGACGATCGTCGACGAGGGGGCGGAGCCCGCGAGCAAGGAGTTCAACCGCGTCCTCACCGAGACGAGGCTCGGCCGGCCGATGGAAGACGCGCTCACAGAGATGTCGGCCCGGGTCGGCTCGAAGAACCTCGAGTTCGTGATCACCGCCGTGACCATCCAGGGCCAGGTCGGCGGCAGCCTGGCCGGACTGTTCGACATGGTCGCCGAGGCGGTGCGCCAGCGGCAGCAGTTCGCCCGCAAGATCAAAGGGCTCACCGCGATGGGCCGCGCGTCGGCCTACGTGCTCGTGGGCCTGCCGTTCCTGCTCGCCGGCCTGCTCACGCTCATGAACGGCCAGTACATGGAGCCGCTGTGGCATACCTCGTCCGGGCACATGCTGCTGGTAGGTATGGCCGTGGCGATCGGCCTCGGCTCGCTGATGCTCAAGAAGATCGTCTCCTTCAAGGGGTGAACACGTGTTGCTGATCGTCGGAATCGCTCTGCTCGCAACTGCTGCCTACTTCATCGCCGAGGCGGCGACCGCGCCCGCGCGTGCGCGCAACGTCGCGCTTCGCCGCGCCGCCGACTACGGGCGCACGAGGCTCGGGGCGTCCGAGGAGCGCCAGCTCTTTCGTGACCGCGTCCTCGTCCCGTTCAAGAACCGGCTGGCCGGCTGGGTGCTGAGGCTGAGCCCACGCACGACCGTCGAGTCGGTGACCGCGAAGCTGCTCTCGGCGGGGATGAGCCGGACGATCTCGCCGATGGGGTTCCTGGCCGCCAAGGCTGCCTTCGCGGTCAGCGGCATCGTCTTCGGCGCTCTCATGGGCAGCGCGTTCGCCGGCCTCGTCGCGGCAGTCCCGTTCGCCGTATTCGGGGGCTTCGGCGCGTTCGTCCTCCCCGACTTCGTCCTCTCGGCGCGCGCCAGCCGGCGCAAGGAGCAGGTGCGGGCGGACCTGCCGGACGCACTCGACCTGCTCATGGTCAGCGTCGAGGCGGGCCTCGGCTTCGACGCGGCGATCGTGAAGCTCACCGACCACACGGACGGGCCGCTGGCCCAGGAGTTCTCGCTGACGCTGAACGAGATGCGGATGGGCGAGAGCCGGCAGGAGGCGCTCAAGCGCATGGCCGACCGCGTGCCGGCCCCCGAGGTGGCGGCCTTCGCGCGCGCGATCATCCAGAGCGACCAGCTCGGCATGTCACTCGGCCGCATCCTGCGCGTCCAGGCGGCCGACTCCAGGCTGCGCCGCCAGGCCGCCGCCGAGGAGCGGGCGATGAAGGCCCCGATCAAGATGCTCTTCCCGACCGTGCTCTTCATCTTCCCGGCGATGTTCGTCGTCATCCTCGGGCCCGCGTTCCTCAACCTCTCCAAGATCTTCTAGAGGCTGGCAGTGTCCGAGCACGCGACCGTCCAGGGCAACGAAACCGAGAAGGGGTTCGGCACGGGCCTGCGGGCGAAGATGGAGCGCACTCGCGACGTCGGCGTCTCCGAGGAGGCGCCCGAGTCCGAGCCCACGCTGACGGCCGTCGCGGACGCCGAGCCGGCGCCGGTCGCGGAGCGCGCCGTCGAACGAGACGCCTTCGAGCCACTTCGTGCCGAGCTGGAGGCCGCGCTCGCTCGAGAGTCCGAGCTGCGCAACACCCTCTCGGAGCAACTCGACCGGGAAGCGCGCGAGCTCGACGCCGGACGTGGGCTCGACTTTCGCTCGTCCGAGCTGGACGAGCGCGCCGGCCGGCTCTCCGCCGCGGCAACCGAGCTCGAGGAGCGGGAGCGCCGGCTCGCCGAGGAGCTGACCCTGCTCGAGGAGGAGCGCAAGCGGGTCTACTCGCTTCAGGCGGAGGTCTCGACGGAGCAGGCCTACACCTCGGAGCGGGAGTCCTCGCTCGACGCGAAGCTGCGCGAGTTGAAGACGCTCGACCAGGAAACCTCGAAGACGGCTGCAGAGCTCGAGAAGCAGCGCTCTGCGCTGGCCGAGCGGGAGCAGAAGCTGACGCGGGAGCAGGCGCAGCTCGAGTCGCGCCAGCGGGAGGACACGGCCCGGTTCGAGGGACGGGAGGGCACGCTCGCTCAGCGCGAAGGAACGCTTCGGACCCGCGAGCAGGAGCTGCGCGAGAGCGAGCAGCGGCTCGCGACGCGCGAGCGCGAGGCGGCGAAGGTGGAGGCGCGCCTGTCGGCGAAGGACGAGGCGCTCGGCGAGCGCGAGGCCGATCTGCTCGCAAAGCAGCAGCGTCTGCGCGATCAGGCCGAGAAGATGGAGCACGAGTTCGCAGGCCACGGCAGGCAGGCCGAGCAGGCGCTCGCGCGCCTGGGCGAGCTCGACGCGCAGGAGACCGAGCTGGCGGCCCGCGAGGCCGAGCTGCACCGGCGCGAGGCGGCCTTCGCTCGCCACGAGCGCGAGGCCGACCGCGGGCGCGACCTGGACGGACTGGCCGAGCGGCTGGAGGATCGGGAGCGCGAGCTGGCGGCACGCGCGAGCGAGCTGTCGAGCGCCGAGAGCCTGTTCGAGAGCACCTCGAACCGGCTCGAGCGGCGCGACAAGCGGCTCGCCGCCATGGAGCAGACCCTGCACGAGCGGATCAAGGAGCTCGACGAGCGCGAGGGGGAGCTGGAGCTCCGGGGCGCGGGCGTCGAGGCCGACATGGAGCTCCGTCTCGACAAGGTCGAGCGGCGCGAGCACGCGCTCGCGGAGCTCGAGCGGCGCCTGGGGCAGAAGGAGAGCGAGGTCGCGGAATACGTCGGCCAGGTGCAGGCGGACCTCGACCGCCGCGAGGCCGAGTGGTGGCAGAAGCAGCTCGGTTCAGAGCGCGCCGCCGAGCGCTAGCGCAGGTCGCGGCCGCCTGAGCCCGACCGATACGGTTAGGCGATGGCCGAGCACGGCATCGAGGCCGAGCGCCTCGCCAAGGAGTTCAAGAAGGGCCCTCGGGCCGTCGACGGAATCGACCTCGCCGTCGCACCGGGGGAGATCTACGGCTTCCTCGGGCCGAACGGGGCGGGCAAGTCGACGACCGTGCTGATGCTCGTCACGCTCCTCCCGCCGACGTCCGGAACCGCTCGGGTGGCGGGCTACGACGTCGTCCGGGAGGGCCCGCGGGTGCGCGCGTCGATCGGCGCCGCGCTCCAGGAGGCGGCGCTCGACCCCCTGCTGACCGGAAGCGATCACATGCGCCTCCAGGCCGCCCTCCACGGTCTCCCGCGCGGGGAGCGCGCCGCGCGCGGGGCCGAGCTGCTCGCGCGCGTCGGGCTCACCGAAGCCGCCGGGCGCAGGGTGAAGACGTACTCGGGCGGGATGAAGCGGCGTCTCGACCTCGCGCTCGCCCTCGTACACCGCCCACGCATCCTCTTCCTCGACGAGCCGACCACCGGTCTCGATCCCCAGAGCCGCAGCGCGCTCTGGCAGGAGGTGGCCAGGCTGGCGAAGGAGGAGGGCGTCACCGTCTTCCTGACCACGCAGTACCTCGAGGAGGCCGACGTGCTCGCCGACCGCGTCGGGATCATCGACCACGGCCGGATCGTCGCCGAGGGGACACCTGCGACGCTGAAGGCCGACATCGGGCGCCCGACGGTCGAGGCCGTGCCCGCCGATCCCGACGACCGAGGTGCAATCCAGCGGGTGCTCGAGCGGTTCGGCGAGTTCCAGCCGGGCTCCGCGCACGGTATCGGCGTGCGGCTGGCCGGGAACGAGGACGGGCTCGCGGACATCGTGCGCGCGCTCGACGCGGAGAGCCTCGAGGTGGCGCACCTGCAGCTACACGCGCCCACGCTCGACGACGTCTTCCTCACGAAGACCGGCCGCTCGCTCGAGGGCGCGGGCGAGGAGTCCGAGCCGGAGCCGGTCGGCGCCCAGTAGTGCCAGTGGACTCTGCGTTCGCGATCCAGGTCTCGAGCCTCGCGAAGCGGTCGATCGTGCGCACGCTGCGCCAGCCGGCGAGCTGGATCCCGCCGATCGTCTTCCCGCTGCTGCTGATGGCGGTGAACTCCGGCGGGCTCGACAGCGCGACGCAGCTGCCGGGTTTCCCGACGAGCAACTTCTACGCGTTCGCCCTCGCGGTGCCGTTCATCCAGGGCGCGCTCTTCGCAACGATGAACACGGGCACCGATCTCGCTCGCGACATCCAGACGGGCTTCTGGAACCGGCTGTCGCTGACGCCGCTGCGGGGCGCGGCCCTGCTCGCCGGGAATCTCGCCGGGACGGTCGTGCTCGGCGTCACCCAGGCGGTCGTCTACCTCGGCGCCGGCCTCGCGGTCGGCGTGAGACTCGAGTCGGGCGTGCTGGGCGGGGTCGTGCTGCTCGCACTCGCCGGTCTGGTCGCGCTGGGCTTCGGCGCGCTCGGCGCGATGATGGCCCTGCGTACCGGTTCGGGTGAGGCGATCCAGGGGCTGTTTCCCGTGCTTTTCGTCTTCCTCTTCATCTCGTCGATGAACATGCCGCGGAACCTGATCGAGATCGACTGGTTCCGCATCGCCGCCTCGGCGAACCCCGTCTCGTACCTGCTCGAGGGCGTCCGCAGCCTCATCATCGAGGGCTGGGACGGCGAGACGCTCGCGCTCGGCTTCGGCGTCGCCGTCGCGCTCGCCGTCGCCGCGATGGCGGCGGCCGCGGCGGCATTGCCGAAGAGGCTGGAGCGAACGTGAGCCGCGCAGGCGTGCTCTCCGTCGCCTTCGGGATCGCCTGGCGGGTGCTGCACAACGTCTTCCACAACCCGTCGTTGCTCGTCCCGTCGCTCATCTTCCCGCTGTTCTTCTTCACCGCCTTCGCCGGCGGCCTGTCGCGGGTGAGCGAGGTGCCCGGCTTCGCCGAGCGGTTCTCCGAGGGGTACACGGCCTTTCAGTTCGTCTTCGTACTGCTCCAGTCGGCAGCGTTCGGGGGCGTCTTCACGGGCTTCGGCATCGGGCGCGACTTCGAGAGCGGGTTCGCCCGGCGCCTGCTGCTCGCCGCGCCACACCGCTCTGGACTCGTGCTCGGCTACGCGCTGGCGGCGCTCGCGCGCTGGCTGATCACGGCGACCCTGCTCACGGTCGTCGCGCTCATCGCCGGCATGCAAGTCGGCGGCAACGGGGTCGACCTCTTCGGGCTCTTCGCCCTCGCGCTGCTCCTCAACGTGGCGGGCGTGCTCTGGGCGACGGGGGTCGCGATGCGGATCCGCTCGATGCAGGCGGCGCCGGTGATGCAGATGCCCGTGTTCCTGACGCTGTTCTTCGCCCCCGTCTACGTGCCCCTCGACCTTCTCCAGGGGTGGATCCACGCGGTCGCGACCGTGAATCCGACCACCCGCTTGCTCGAGGCCGGCAGGGGCTTCATCGCCGGAGACCCTGCGGGCGTGGCGGTCGCCTTCCTCGCCGCCGCCGCTCTCGTGGCGGCCTTCTCGCTGTGGGCGGTGCGCGGCCTGCGCAGCGCCGAGGCGGCCGGCTAGGAAAGGAAAGCGAGCACGTCGAGCTTGCCCGCCGCGAGCCCGCGCGCCGTTTGGCCGTCATCGGTCGCAACCGCCGCGTCCGCGCCGCGCTCGAGCAGGAGCCGTACGAGCTCGGCGTTTCCGTTCTGCGCGGCGGCATGGAGCGGCGTGAACCCGCCGTTCGAGCGAACGTTCGCGTCGGCGCCCGCGTCGAGCAGCCTGCGCGCGACGGCGGTCTCGTTGCTTGCCGCGGCGGACTGGAGGGGGGTGACGCGGAGCGCGTTCCGCGACGGCGGGTCGACGTCCACTTCCAGCGCGAGCAGCAGCTCGACGACGTCGGGATGCCCGAAGAACGCCGCCAGGTGCAGCGCGGTGAAGCCGTCCGGCGACCACGTACAGCCGCGCGCGGGATCGTGATCGAGCAGCTCGCGGACGCGCTCGACCCGTCCGACGGCGGCGGCCTCGAACAGGTCGAGCCCGGGATGGTCGGCAAGGAGCGCGTCGACCATGTCCGTGCGCCCGTAGTAGCGGGCCTGAAGCACGGCGGAGACGCCGTCCTCGTCACGGACGAGTGCGACAGCGGGGTCGGCGTCGGCGAGCGCTCGCACCCGCTCGGCGTCGCCGGCCTCGATCGCTCCAAAGATCTCGTGCGTCCGCATGGCGTCGTGCGCTCCCTCTATAGTTAGTTAGGCTAACTAAATTATCGGAGGGCGAGCGTGAGCGCAAGCGGCACCGTGGAGGCGGCGGACAAGCTCCATTCCGCGTCGATCCACCTCCTGCGGCACGTGCGCAAGGAGGACGAGACCTCGGGCGTGACCGCGTCCCGGCTCTCCGCGCTCTCGGTCGTCGTCTACGCCGGCCCGCTCACGCTGGGCGAGCTGGCCGCGGCGGAGCAGGTGCGGCCGCCGACGATGACGAAGATCGTGTACTGGCTCGAGGACGCAGGGCTCGCGCGCCGGAGCTGGGACGAGAAGGATCGCCGGAGCGCCAGGCTGGCCGCCACCGCCAGAGGCAGGCGCGTGCTCGACGATGCGCGCCGCCGCCGGATCGAGAATCTGGCCGCACGGCTCGGGAAGCTCCGCAGCTCCGAGGTGGCGCTACTCGCCCAGGCCGCCGAGCTGATCGAGCAGGCGCTCCGCGACGACCGCTCCGAGTAGGCGATAGCCCTCCGCGGACGGATGATCTCCGTCGGACGTCCAGTCGTCGCGCATCCGGCCCGGCCGATCCGGGTCGACGAGGGCGTCGTGGAATGGCAGAAGCGGAACCCCCTCTGCTCGCGCGATGGCGGCGATCCGTCCGTTCAGATCGTCGATCGGCCCGGCCGCGAGCGGGTAGCCGTTGTTCCAGGGCAGGACGTCCGCGAGCGCGACACGGAGCCCGAGCTCGCGGCCGCGCCGCACCAGCTCGTGCAGGTTCGCGGCGGCCCTTTCGGTCGGGTGGCGCTGCGCGATGTCGTTGATCCCGCCCTGGACCACGAGCACCTCGGCCCCCGCCGCGCTGCACTCGAGCCGGGCCGCGATCTCGTCGGTGCGCTGGCCGTAGACGCCGCAGTTCCGTATCTCCAACCGTGAATCCCCGCGCTCGGCCCAGTAGCCCCACTGGCTCTGCTCGTCGAGCGCCGCTCCGATCTCGGCGCGAAGCCGGGGCTCGGGATCCCAGTACGGCGACCCGGCGGTGATCGAGTCGCCGAGCGCGGCCACGAGAATCCTCTCTTCGGGCGACCCGCGCGCGAGCTACTCCTCGGCCGCGCTCAGGCGCTGGTAGAAGAAGCCCGCGAGCAGGAGCACCGCGCCGACCGCGAGGAACGAGAGGGCGCGCGTGACGGAGCTGAGGGTGCTCAGGTCGTAGACGAAGAGCTTGACGAGGCTGACACCGAAGAGGGCGAAGCCCGCGAGCCGCAGCGGCGGCCGGCGCCTCGTGAGGCCGAGGTAGAGGGCCGTGAGGCCGACAAGGCCCCAGAACGCGCTGACGGCCGTGTGACCGCGCTGGAACTCGGCCGTCAGATCTGCGCCGCCGACCGACTCCGAGAGCTCGAGGATCGAGAGCGAGACGGCGTAGACGGCGAGGACGCCGGAGGCCCAGATCGCGTACCGGCGCACGCGACCCTGCAGCTCGTCGATGCGCTCGTCGACGACGT
>JBOHAW010000142.1:0-14703 GCA_050697975.1 Gaiellaceae bacterium | reverse complement strand
CGCGAGTACCGCGCGCTGGTGCGCGGCCGGCCGCGCTCACGCCGCGGCCGCATCGAGGCGCCGATCGGCCGCGATCGCTCCGATCCGACGCGGCACTCGCTCGACACGCCCACGCCGCGCGACGCTGTCACGCACTTCGAGGTCGAGGAGCTGCTCCCGAGCCACACGCTGCTCGCAGTTCGCCTCGAGACCGGCCGCACGCACCAGATCCGCGTCCACCTGGCTGCCATCGACCTCCCGGTCTCCGGCGACCCGGTCTACGGCGTCGCGGGCGATCTCGGGCTCGAGCGTCAGTTTCTCCACGCCGCGCGACTCGCCTTCCCGCACCCCTTCACGGACGAGCGCGTGGAGGCGGTCTCGCCGCTGCCGGCCGACCTCGCCGCCGCGCTGGAGCGCGCCCGTCGCCTCTGAGGCTAGGCCTTGGCCCGCTTGACCTCGTAGAGGCGCTCGTCGGCGAGGCGGAAGAGCGCGTCGGCGTCGGCGCCGTCGCTCGGGAAGTGGGCGACTCCCGGGCTGATCGCGAAGCCGGCCGGCAGCTCCCCGCCCGCCGCGAGCTCGTCGATCCGGTCGCAGAGTCGCGAGAGGAAGCGACCGGCCGTCTCGACGTCGCTCTCGATCAGGCACGCGGCGAACTCGTCGCCACCCATCCGCCCCGCGATGTCCGTGACCCGGAGCGTCTCGCGCATGAGGCCTGCCAGGCGCCGGAGCACGCGGTCGCCCTCGGGATGGCCTTGCGTGTCGTTGACGGCCTTGAAATGGTCGACGTCGAAGAAGACGAGCGAGACGCCGTGCTCGTAGCGGCGCGCGCGCTCGAGCTCGAGCGCGAGCTGGTCGCTGAAGGCCTGGTGGTTGAGGAGCTCCGTGAGCGGGTCCAGGCGCGCCTGGCTGGCGAGCTCCGAGGTGGCCCGGTCGAAGTACGCGACGACGCACTCCGTCACGAGGCTGTCGATCACGTCGTTCAGGCGCTGCTCGACGACCAGCACCTCGCCGGTCTCGCGGAGCACGCCGCTCTTCGTCACGAACCGCCAGAGGACGCGCCGCAAGAGGAGGAACTCCGTGACGATCTCGCGCGGCGCGAACCCGAGGGCCTCGCGCTCACGAGCGTGATCGCGGACGAGCGCGCTGAGCGGGCTGCCGCGGCGGAGGCGCCCTGGCTGAGGATCGGACAGCTCGCGCCCGAGCTCGGCCACGAAGGTCGGCATGTCGCCGAGCTGCCCGAGTCGCCCGAGGCGCGTGAGCGAGGGGATCGTGTCGTCGCGGACGCCCTCGTCGACGCATTCGAGGGCGAGATCGTAGGCGGCCGCGCCGATGTCGCCGCCGAGCCGGTTGAGAGCCGCCCGCTCGCCGGGGGTGACCTCCGCCTGCTTCCGATCGGGTTTTGCCGCCAACTGGTCACGCTCCCCGGGACCGCTAGGATGCAGCGATTTTTGCAACCGACCCGGCGGTCAAGCCTGGGTGGTGGTGCCGGTTTTTCGAGACGAGAGCCGGTTCTACCCGGGCTCGCCGGCGCACGAACACTCGAAACCAAAGTGAAAGGGGTACCACCAGTGTCCGTCGTCTCCATGCGAGAGCTGCTGGAGGCCGGAGTCCATTTCGGCCACCAGACCCGCCGCTGGAACCCGAAGATGAAGCGCTTCATCTTCACCGAGCGCGGGGGCATCTACATCATCGACCTCCAGCAGACGCTCGAGCTGCTGCAGGCGGCACACGACTTCGCCCGCAACATCGCCGGCCGGGGGGGCTCGATGCTCTTCGTCGGCACGAAGAAGCAGAGCCAGGACGCGATCGCCGAGCACGCGTCACGGGTCGGCATGCCGTACGTCAACCACCGCTGGCTCGGGGGCCTCCTGACGAACTGGCGCACGATGGCCGACCGGATCGACCGGCTCCACGAGCTCCGGAGGCTTCGTGAGGAGAACCAGCTCGAGCTGCTCCCGGCCAAGGAGCGGATGACGATGCTGAGCGAGCTCGAGAAGCTCGAGGCGAACCTCGGCGGCGTCGCGGACATGCGCCGCCAGCCGGACGCCGTCTTCATCGTCGACCTGCGGAAGGAGCAGCTTGCCGTGCGCGAGGCGCGGCGCCTGGGAGTGCCGGTGGTCGCGCTCGTGGACACGAACTGCGACCCCGACGAGGCCGACTACGTCATCCCCGGCAACGACGACGCGATCCGGGCGTGCAGCTTGATCGTGCGTGCCGTCGCGGACGGCATCGCCGCGGGCCAGGCCAGGGTGGTCGTGGAGGAGTTCGTCCCGGCGCCCGGGAACGGCCAGCCGGCGCACGCCGCGGCCGAGACGGAACCGGCGCTTTCCGCCGAGGAAGCGCCTGCCGCCACCGCGCCGCCGGCCGCGGACGAGACGCCGCCCGAGTACGAGCCGCTCGCCCAGGCCGAGGAGACCGTCGAGCCGGCCGCGGAGCGGCCGGTCCGCGACAGCGGACCAGAGGGGGCTCCGGGGAACGGGGAGGTTCCCCCGACCGATGACGCGCCGAAGGAAGAGCAGGCTCCGTGACGGAGATCTCGGCCCAGCTCGTCAAGGAGCTGCGCGACCAGACGGGCGCGGGGATGATGGACTGCAAGCGCGCGCTCGAGGAGACGGGCGGCGACATCGAGGCGGCGCGCACGCTCCTGCGCGAGAAAGGCATGGCCCGGGCGGGGAAGCGCGCCGGGCGTGAGACGACCGAAGGCAAGGTCGGCGTGCGGATCGAGGATGGCGTGGGCACGCTCGTGGCGGTCGGCTGCGAGACGGAGCCCGTCTCGAACAACGAGGAGTTCCTCGCCTACGCGAAGCGCGTCCTCGAGGCGGTCGAGCGGGGCGGCCCCGAAGCCGCGGCCGAGCTGGAGGACGAGCGCGTCGCGCTGATATCGAAGATCGGAGAGAACATCGTCGTGCGCGGAGCCGCCCGCATGGAGGCCGACGACGGCGAGCGGCTCGCGCAGTACGTCCACCCGCCGGCGAACAAGATCGGCGTGCTTGCGAAGGTACGCGGCGGCTCGGAGGAGGCGGCCCGCTTTCTCGCCATGCACATCTCCTTCGGCAGCCCGAGCTGGGCCCGGCGCGAGGACGTACCCGGCGACGTCGTCGCGGCCGAGCGCGAGATCCTCCTCAACTCGGACGAGGTGCGGAGCAAGCCGGAGGCCGCGCGGGAGCAGATCGTGGAGGGCATGCTCAACAAGCGCTTCTTCGCGGCCCAGCCGGGCGGCGTCCTGCTCGACCAGCCGTACATCCACGACACCGGCAAGACCGTCGCCCAAGCGCTCGAGGCCGAGGGCATGGAGCTCGTCGAGTTCCAGCGCTTCTCGGTCGCGGAGTGAGCGCCCGGCCCGAGAGCGCGCCCGCCTCGACGGCGCTGGCGGAGCCCGTTTTCGGCCGCGTCCTGCTGAAGCTGTCGGGCGAGGCGCTGATGGGCGAGCGCGAGTACGGAATCGATCTGGCCACGGTCGAGTCCGTCGCGGCCGAGATCGCGGCCGTGCGCGCGAGCGGTGTGGAGATGGCCGTCGTCGTCGGGGGCGGGAACATCTACCGCGGCATGAAGGCCGCGGCCGAGGGCATGGACCGCGCCACGGCGGACTACGCCGGCATGCTCGCCACCGTCCTCAACGCCCTCGCGCTGCAGGATCAGCTCGAGCGGCAGGGTGCTGACACGCGCGTCCTGTCCGCGATCGAGGTGTCCGAGGTCGCCGAGCCGTACATCCGGCGCCGCGCCATCCGCCACCTCGAGAAGGGCCGCGTCGTGATCTTCGCGGCCGGGACGGGGAACCCGTTCTTCACCACCGACACGGCGGCGGCGCTCCGCGCCCTCGAGACCGGTGCGGAGGCGATCCTGATGGCCAAGCACGGGGTCGCGGGCGTCTACGACGGCGACCCCCGCAGCGAGCCGAACGCAGAGTTCCTGCCGCGGCTGACGCACCTGGAGGCGATCGAGCGCGGTCTGCGCGTCATGGACACGACCGCACTCTCGCTCTGCATGGAAAACGGCCTGCCGATCCGCGTCTTCGAGCTCGCGCCGGGCAACGTCCAGCGCATCGTGTCGGGCGAGCAGGTGGGAACGCTCATTGCGACGCCGAAGGAGGAGTCCCCGTGATCGACGACCTGCTGCAGGACGCGAGCCGCCGGATGGACCGGTCGATCCAGGCCGCGCACGACCAGTTCAATACCGTCCGCACGGGACGGGCCTCGGCGGCTCTGCTCGACCGGATCCAGATCGACTACTACGGCCAGCCGACGCCTCTGAAGCAGCTCGCGACGATCAACGTGCCCGAGTCGCGCATGCTCACCATCCAGCCCTTCGACCCGAGCTCGATCAAGGCGATCGAGAAGGCGCTGCAGGAGTCGGACCTCGGTCTCACGCCCTCGAACGACGGCAAGCTGATCCGCCTGCCGATTCCGCAGCTGACCGAGGAGCGCCGCCGGGAGCTCGTGAAGGTCGTGCGCCAGTACGCCGAGGAGGGCCGTGTGGCCGTACGGAACGTCCGACGCGACGTCATGCACGACCTCAAGGAGCTCGTCCGGGACGGTGACGTCGGAGACGACGAGGAGCGCCGCGCCGAGGACAGGGCGCAGAAGCTGACCGACGAGCACGTCAAGAAGATCGACGAGCTGCTCAAGCACAAAGAGGCAGAAATCATGGAAGTCTGAAATTCCCGGGGAATTTCAGACCATGGCTGTACCCTCCGGCCCCACCCAGGTTCTTCGCGACGCGAAGAACCTGGCGATCATCCTCGACGGTAACGCTCGCTGGGCCGAGCAGCGCGGTCTGCCGATCGCCGACGGGCATCGTGCCGGCACGCGGGCGGTCCGGCGCACCGTCGAGGCCGCGATCGAGCTCGGCGTACGCTCGCTCGCCCTCTACGCGTTCTCGACCGAGAACTGGTCGCGCCCTCCCGACGAGGTCGAGGACCTGATGGAGATCTTCGCGGAGACGATCGAGCGTGAGCTGCCTGACCTGGCGCGGCAAGGCGTGCGCACGCGCTTCGTCGGCCGTCGCGACCGCGCGCCGGAGGACCTGCGGCGGAGGATGGCCGCGCTCGAGGACGAGACGGCCGGAAACGAGCGTCTCCAGCTCTGGATCGCCTTCGACTACGGTGGGCGGGAGGAGCTCGTCGAGGCCGCCCGCCGGCTCGTTTCGGACGGGCTCGCCGCCGCCGAGATCGACGAGAACGCGCTCCGCGCACGGCTGTATGCGCCCGAGATGCCCGATCCCGACCTGCTCGTACGAACCTCCGGCGAGGTGCGCATCTCGAACTTCCTCCTGTGGCAGCTTGCGTACGCAGAGCTCGTCTTCGTCGACCGCCTCTGGCCGGACTTCGGCGAGGATGATCTCCGTTCCGCGCTCGAGGAGTACGCCAGCCGGCGACGCCGGTTCGGCGGACGCTAGTGGCCCACCCGGCGGCATCATTCGGCCTCTGGAGCGCGATCACGCGGCGCCATTCGTCGTCCTCAGCCCTTCCCCAGAAAGTGCTCCGCACTTCCTGGGGGCCCCGAGTCGCACCCATATCGGTGGTTATGGATGCTCCCTGCGTCCTAGCCTGGCTTGGTGCTCGCACCCCAGAGTCTCGAACATGCCACCGGGAGGGCCACTGAATTCGCTCGTCTCGCGCGTCCTGGTCGCCGCGGCCGCCCTGCCCGCCGTGCTGGCGCTCGTCTGGCTCGGCGGCTGGTGGCTGCTCGCGCTGGCCGTGGGCGTGGCCCTCGTGGCCCTGCACGAGTACGCGGCGATGATGCGTCCCCTTCGCCCGCTGGTGCTCGTCGCCTACCTCGGGGCGATCGGGATGCTGCTGGCGGCGAGCCTCTCTGGACTCGGCTGGCTGCTCGGCGGGCTTCTCGCCACCTTGCTCGCGACGTTCGTCCTCCAGGGGGTCGCCGGGACGCGGCTGCCGGCGACGGTGGCGATCGGGACGACCTTCCTCGGAGCGGCGTGGGTCGGGCTCGGGCTCGCCCACATCGTCCTGCTGCGCGAGCTGCCCGAGGAGGGTCGGCTGGCCGTCCTCACGCTGCTGCTCGCCGTCTTCGCCGCCGACACGCTCGCGTTCTTCGCGGGCCGCATGGTCGGGCGTCACAAGCTCGCACCCACGATGTCGCCCGGTAAGACGTGGGAGGGGTTCATCGTCGGCACGATCGCCGCCGTCGCGGTCGCGTTCTTCGCGCTCTACGAGGAGCGCGCGACGTTCCTGACGATCCCGCAGGCGCTCGCGCTCGGCGCGGCGATCGCTCTTGCGGCCGCGCTCGGCGACCTGTTCGAGTCGGCTCTGAAGAGGGACATGAAGATCAAGGACACCGGGCGCCTCCTCGGAGGCCACGGCGGAATGCTCGACCGGATCGACTCGCTCCTCTTCGCGGCGCCGGCGGCGTTCTACCTCATCCTCGCCTTCGGGCATGCCTAGCCGCGTCAGGGTTGCGCCCGCGAGCCGTCTCAGTCGAGCACGAGTTCTCGCACGACGTCGAGCTTGACGCTTCCAGGGATCGTCGCCAAGCCTGGAAAGCCTTCGCCGCTTCGCCCACGCTCGAACCACGCCTCGATCACCCGATGGCCTTCGGCGTCGACCATCAGCAGCGCCAGCGCGAACCTCACGCCGGCCGGGACCCCGGCTCCCACGACCTCCTGAGCCCAGTGGCGGTCTTGGGACGGGATCTCCGGCTCCTTGGGAAAATGGAGGTTGCCGATCTGAACTGCGAGCCAGACGTGGTGATCCTGTGGGATCCCCGAGAGTGTTCCCTCGGCTTCGAAGCTGCCGATGACTCGCTCAGCCCGCTCGGGCGAGAGGATCTCGCCGAACGCCTGCCCGCGTACAGGATCGTCGTCGCTCCCGAGGAGATCGCGAACGGTGAGACCTGTGATCGCTGCCAGGCCGGCGAGAAACCCGACCACTCCGACGGCAATCACCACCACACGGGTCCGCACGTGCGGCTGCCGGGCAAAGCGACGCAAACCGGTCACCTGGAGCCGCTTCAACGCTTTCCGCCGCGGCGCTCGGAGACGATCTGTCGCGCGACGATGGTGGCATCCTCTCCCACCCCATAGAGGAGCGACGACTTTCGCGTGCGGAGGAAATGGACGCCGACGAAATAGAGACCCTGCGCCGCCGTGCTGGCGCCATCGGAATGGATCGGGAAACCGAGCTCGTCGACGGCTCCGGGCACGCGCACCCAGGTGCCGTAGTCGGGCCGGAAGCCACCGGCGAACACCACGGCGCCGAAGCCGGCGAGATCGAGATGCTGCGGCGCCCGCCCGTCGAACGGAACGGGCTCGCGGATGTCCGGCAGCGGCAGTCGGCGCTCGGCGACCAGCTTTCGAACGAGATCCATGAACTGCCGGTAGCGCTCGTCACCCCAGGCGACGCTGTCGCCCAGGTCGCCGGCGAAGCGTGCGCGGCGGCCGTCGGCGCTAACGAAGTGTCCGAGGAGGGTGACGCCCAACTCCCGCAACGTCCTCAGGTTCAGGTCGTGGCCGCCATCATGCCCGGTGGCCAGGATGTTGGCAGCCAGTCGTGCCGCCGGAGTCGGCAGAGCGCTGATCGGCGCATCGAGGAACCCGGTCTCGATCAGCCACCAGAGGAGGTCGTGGTCGCCGAGCCGGCGAGGCGCCCACGGCGCCCGGCCGCACGCGAGAAATACCTCCCGACCGGCCTCGAGCAGCTCCTCGGCGATCTGGCAGCCCGATTGGCCGCTCCCGATCACCAGCACCTTGCCGGAAGGGAGCGCCTCCGGGTCGCGGTAGTCCTCGACGTCGATCTGGAGGAGACCGGGGGGTAGCGTGGAGGCGCCCGGTGGGCGATGAGGCCGCTGGTAGGCGCCGGTGCCGACGACGACCGACTCAGCCCGAATGTCGCCGCCCGACGTCCGGAGCAGGAGGCGGCCCTCCCGCGTGATCTCCAGGGAGGTGACCTCGATCCCCTCGCGGAGCGGTGCTCGGAAGTCGGCCGCGTAGAGCTCGAGATACGCCACCGTCTCATCGCGGGGCATGAAGCCGTCCGGATCGTCCCCGTCGTAGGGGTAGCCGGGAAGTTGGACGGTCCAGTTCGGGGTGACCAGGCAGAAGCTGTTCCAGCGGCCGCGCCAGGTTTCCCCGATCCGGCCTCGCTCCAGCACGACGTGCTCGACGCCCGCGCGCGTGAGCTCGTGGCTCGCGGCCAGGCCGGCCTGCCCGCCGCCGATGACGACGACGTCGATCCGTTCAGCCATGTCGCCGCCTCGCGCAGCTCGCGATCCCAAACGCTTCACGATCGTTCGCCCTGCTCATGCCCTGGGTTGGAGATCCTCCATGAAACGCGCACCGAGCACTGGACCGACACGACGCCGTCGCTGATGTCACGGCTCGATGGGGCCGATTGGCTCCCCTCTCTAAACTCCCAGGGTGAAACGGATCGCCCTCCTGGGCGCGACCGGCTCGATCGGGCGCCAGGCGCTCGAGATCGTCGACGCGCACCCCGAGCTCGAGCTGTGCGCACTCGCCTCCGGTTCGAGCGACCTGTCCGAGCTCGCGGCCGAGCGGGGCGTCCGGCACGTCCTGGTCGGCGGCGACCCGAGCCCTCTCCTCGAGGCTGCGGAGCCGGATCTCGTCCTGAACGCCGTGGTCGGCTTCGCCGGGCTGCCGGCGACGCTGTGGGCGCTCGAGCAGGGTGTCGACCTGGCCCTCGCGAACAAGGAGAGCCTCGTCGCGGCCGGCGAGCTCGCGCTCGCAGCCCGAGACCGGGGGGGAGGCCGCCTCCTGCCGGTGGACAGCGAGCACTCCGCCGCCTTCCAGTGCCTCGAGGGCGCCGCGCCGGAGTCGGTGCACTCACTCGTCCTCACCGCCTCGGGCGGGCCGTTCCGCGGCCGCAGTCGAGCCGAGCTCGAGCGGGTCACCGTCGACGATGCCCTCGCGCACCCGACGTGGAGCATGGGCCCGAAGATCACCGTCGACTCCGCCACTCTCGCCAACAAGGGCCTCGAGCTGATCGAGGCGCACTTTCTGTTCGGCCTGCCGTACGAGCGGATCGAGGTCGTGGTCCACCCGAGCTCGATCGTGCACGCACTCGTGCGCTTCCGCGACGGAGCCGTGCTCGCACACCTCGGCTATCCGGACATGCGCGTGCCGATCTCGTACGCGCTCACGTACCCCGAGCGGGCCGCGACCCCGGCACCGCCGCTCGAGCTCGCCGGACTGTCGCTCGAGTTCCACCCGCCGGACCTGGACACCTTTCCGCTGCTCGCGCTGGCTCGGAGCGCGGGCGAGCGGGGCGGCACGTACCCGTGCGCCTTCAACGCTGCGAACGAGGTGGCGGTGTCCGCCTTCCTCGAGGGCCGGCTCCCGTTTCTCGGCATCGCCGAGCTGGTCAAGCGTGCGCTCGACGAGGTGGACGGCTCGCCGGCGCGCGACCTCGCCGATCTCGTGGAGGCCGACGCGGCCGCCCGGCGGGCGGCGATGGAGACTCTTCAGGTCGCATGAGCCTCACGATCGCCATCCTCGGCCTGGCCTTTCTCATCCTCATCCACGAGGCGGGCCACTTCTTCGTCGCGCTCGCCGTGGGCATGCGGCCGCGCAAGTTCTACGTCGGCTTTCCGCCCGCGGTCGCGAAGGTGCGACGCAACGGGATCGAGTACGGCCTCGGGGCGATCCCGCTCGGCGGGTTCGTGAAGGTGCCGGGTATGCACCGGCCCGCGCCGTCCGATCTCGAAGTCCACCTCGGACGCGCGGTCGGCGAGGCGCCCGAGCTGGCGCGCCCGGTCGAGCGCGTGAAAGGCCGCCTGGCCGAGGGAGACATGGCCGGTGCCCGTGTCGAGCTCGACCGCCTGGAGCCCGCCGTGGAAGGGTCGAGCCTCTCCCCGCAGGCCGCCCGGGCCGCGCGGCGCGGCCTCACGGACCTGCGCGACGGCCTCGGCCAGGACGCGTACTGGCGCCAGCGCACCTGGAAGCGCGTGGCGTTCATCTTCGCCGGGCCGGCGACGAACCTCGTCTTCGCGCTCCTCCTGCTCGCCGTCGTCTTCATGATCGGCGTCCCGTTCGACACGACGCGCACGGTCGAGACCGTCCTGCCGGGTACGCCGGCGGAGCGAGCCGGGCTGCGCGAAGGCGACGAGATCGTGGCGCTGAACGGCAGACCGGTCGAGCCGGACCGGATCTCGGAGAGGATCCGGGGCAGCGCCGGAAAGCCGGTCGCGGTCACCGTGCTGCGGGACGGCGAGCGCAGGCGACTGGCGCCGGCCCGGCCGCGGCTCGACGGGGGCGCGTACCGGCTCGGCTTCGCGCTCGAGCCCGAGTACCGCAGCTACGGGCCGGTCGAGTCGCTGGCTCTCGCGGCGGAGCAGAGCTGGGAGGTGACGAAACTGAGCGGTGCGGCGCTCGGCCGCCTGGTCACCGGCGAGAACAGGAAGGAGGTGTCCAGCGTGGTCGGGATCACCCAGGGCTCGAGCCAGGCGCTCGAGGCGGGTTTCCGCTACTACCTCTGGATCCTGGCGCTGATCAGCCTCTCGCTCGCGCTGCTCAACCTGCTGCCCCTCCTGCCCCTCGACGGCGGGCACATCACGTTCTCGATCATCGAGGGCATTCGCGGCCGCGCGCTCGGCAGGGAGGTCTACGAGCGGGTGTCGATGGTCGGCATCGTCCTCGTGCTCTTCCTCTTCGCGATCGGGCTCTCGAACGACATCGGCCGACTGTCCGGCGGGTAAGGGCCTGCTGTGGAGCCGATCAGCCCGGAGCTCGCCCTCGTCGACCCGGAGCTCGCGGCCGAGGCCCGCGCACGCCTTCCCGAGCCTCCCTGGTCAGAGGCGGCTCCCGGGCTCCGCGCCCCGGCGGCGCACCCGCGCCGCCTGCCGTGGCTCGGGATCCTGTGGACGCTCGTCCTCGCCGCCGCCTTCGCGACCCTCGCGTTCGACCTGGTGCCGGGACGGGGAGACGGTCCGAGCCTCGCCGCACCGACGGTCAGGCGAGCGGACGTCGCGCCGGCGCCGGTCACCGAGGCAGGGGCGCAGCCGCCCGCGGCGCGACCGGCCAAACCGGCCGCACGCCCTCGCCCGACTCCCCCGACCCCGAAACCGGTGCCGACCCCGAAACCGGTGCCGAGCCCGCAGCCCGCCCCGAAACCGAAGCCCGTGCCAAGTCCGAATCCCACGCCGAACACCCCGGCGCCCCAGCCTCCACCGCCAACGCCGCCTGCGCCCGGCGCGCGTCCGGCCCCGCTCCCACCTCTGGCCTCGATCCCGGGGGAGCGGTCGCCCCAGACCTTCGCCTGGGGCCCGGCGCCGGACGCGACGTACTACAACGTCGTCTTCTTCCGGAACGGGAAGAAGGTCTACGAAGCCTGGCCGGTCCAGCCACGGATGCGGCTCGCGGGCCCGACCGCGCTCCCGGTGGGCAAATACGTCTGGATCGTGCGCCCGGGTTTCGGGCCCCGCTCGGAGCGGCGCCTGGGCCCGCCCCTGTTCGAGTCGTCGTTCACGCTGCACCCGAAGACGCCCTAGTCGCCGGGCCGGCGCTACCCTAGGACCATGCCCAGCCAGCGGCAGATCACCGTCGGCGGCGTCAGGATCGGCGGCGGCGCGCCCATCGCCGTCCAGTCGATGACGCTGACGCCGACACGCGACGTCGAGGCGACCACGGCCCAGATCGCGGCGCTCGCCTCGGCCGGGTGCGAGCTCGTGCGCTGTGCCGTCCCGAAGACCGAGGACGCCCGGGCGCTCGCCCGCATCGTCCGCCTCTCGCCGATCCCAGTGATCGCCGACATCCATTTCAACGCGAGCTTGGCGCTCAAGGCGATCGAGGCCGGCGTGGCCGCGGTCCGGATCAACCCGGGCAACATCGGCGGGCCGCAGAAGGTCGAGCTCGTCGTGAACGCGGCGAAGCGCGCCGGGATTCCGATGCGCATCGGGGCCAACTCCGGCTCCCTGCCGAAGCACCTGCACGAGCTGGCGCAGCAGGACCAGGCCGAGGCCCTGGTCGCGGCCGCGCTCGAGGAGGTGGAGCTGCTCGAGAAGCTCGACTACCGCGACTTCAAGATCTCCGTCAAGTCGACGTCGGTGCCGACGATGATCCGGGCGTACCGGATGCTGGCGGCGAAGGTTCCGTACCCACTCCATCTCGGCGTCACCGAGGCGGGCACGCCGTTTGCCGGCTCGATCAAGAGTGCGGTCGGGATGGGGGCGCTGCTCGCCGGCGGCATCGGCGACACGCTGCGGGTCTCGCTCACGGCCGATCCGGTCAAGGAGGTCGAGACGGCGTGGGAGATCCTCAAGGCGCTCGGGCTGCGGGAGCGCGGCCCGGTGATGATCTCGTGCCCGTCGTGCGGGCGCGACAACGTCGGCGTGGAGAAGCTCGCAGTGAAGGTGGAGGAACGCTTGCAGTCGTATCCCCAGGCCTTCGAGGTCGCGGTGATGGGCTGCGCCGTCAACGGACCGGGGGAGGCGGGCGACGCCGATTTCGGCATCGCCGGCGGCCGCGACGTCGGGTTCATCTACGCCCACGGCCGGGTGCTCAAGAAGGTCTCGTCCGACATTCTCATCGACGAGCTCTTCCATGAGATCGAGCGCTGGATCGAGAGCGGCATGCATCGCCCCAAGCGGCTCAAGATGGCCAAGCCGGCTGCGCTTGCGATGGCCGAGGCCTCGATGATCCCGCTCGACTGATGGCCCCCGAGCGCCAGTAACCTGCCTGCCGTGATCCGCGCCACACAGCTGCACATGCCGACGCTACGGGAGGACCCCGGAGACGCCGAGGCGGCGAGCCACAGGCTGCTCCTGCGCGGCGGATTCATCCGCCAGGTCGGCGCAGGTCTCTACACCTTCCTGCCGCTCGGCTGGCGGGTGCACGGGAGGGTCGTGCAGATCGTTCGCGAGGAGATGAACGCGATCGGCGGCCAGGAGGTCTACATGCCGCTCATCACGCCCGCAGAGCTCTGGCAGCGCAGCGGGCGGTACGCGATCACCGAGGCCTACAAGCTCGAGGACAGCTCGGGGCGCCCATTCGTACTCGCGATGTCGCACGAGGAGACGATGGCGCTCGCCGCGACGGAGATCCGTTCGTACAGGGAGCTCCCGCAGATCTGGTACCAGTTCGCGGTCAAGGCGCGCGACGAGCCGCGCCCGCGCGGCGGCCTCCTCCGGGTGCGCGAGTTCATCATGAAGGACGCCTATAGCTTCGATCGCGACGAGGAAGGCCTGGACGAGAGCTTTCGGACGCACGCGGCGGCGTACCGGCGCATCTTCGAGCGCTGCGGGCTCGAGTTCTACGAAGTGGAGAGCGACGTGGGAATCATGGGCGGCAGCCTCTCGATCGAGTTCCAGGCTCCGTGCGAGGCCGGGGGGGACGACATCGCGATCTGCGAGCGCTGCGACTACAAGGCGAACGTGCAGGTCGCGGTGTCGAAGGCATCGGTGCCCGAGTTCGAGCGGCTCGACGAGCCCGAGGAGATCGAGACGCCGGGCGCGAAGACGATCGAGGCGCTCGCTGACTTCCTCGGCATCGACCGCCGGACGACGGCGAAGGCGATGCCTGTCGTCTCCGACGGCAAGCTCGTCCTCGCGCTCGTCCGGGGCGACCACCGGCTGAACGAGTTCAAGCTGACGCAGATCCTGGGCGGCGAGTACCGACCGGCCCACGCCGAGGAGATCCGCGAGGCCTTCGGCGCGGAGGGAGGCTCGCTCGGCCCGGTCGGCGTCGGCGTGGAGGTGCTCGCCGACGAGACGCTGCACGAGGGGGCGTACGTCGTCGGCGCAAACCGGAACGGCTGGCACCTGCGCGGCGTCGAGGCCGGGCGCGACTACCAGCCGTCGCGCTTCGCCGACCTCCGCGTCGTCGAGGAGGGCGACGCCTGCCCTCGCTGTGGCGGCACGCTGCGGATCGAGCCCGCGGTCGAGGTCGGCAACATCTTCAAGCTCGGCACCAGGTTCTCGGAGGCGCTGGGGGCGAACTACCTCGACGAGTCGAGCCGGGAGCACCCGATCGTGATGGGCAGCTACGGGATCGGGCCGGCGCGGACGATGGCAGCGGTGATCGAGCAGCACCACGACGACCAGGGGATCTGCTGGCCGGAGTCGGTCGCGCCCTTCGACGTGCACATCGTGGCGCTCGCCGGGGCGACAGAGGTGGCGGAGCAGGCTGCGGCGGCACTCGAGCAGGCGGGGCGCACGGTCCTGCTCGACGACCGCGAGGCCCGTGCGGGCGAGAAGTTCGCGGACGCGGACCTCGTCGGCTGCCCGGTTCGCGTCACCGCCGGCAAGCGGAGCCTCGAGGACGGCGCGGTCGACGTCCGCGAGCGCGCGTCGGGCCATGAGCGGCGCGTCCCGGTGGCGGAGACCGCCTGATGGCCCGCCGGCGCAAGTTCAGCGAAGAGGCGTTCGGGCCGACGATCGAGCGCCTGATGGCCGAGAACGGGGTCACCTACCGCGGCCTCGCCTCCCTGACCGAGCTCTCGGCCGGCTACCTCAACCACCTCGTGCACGGCAACCGCCCGGTGCCCTCGAACGACGTCGTCGAGACGCTCGCCAAGGCGCTCGGCGTCGAGCCGGAGCACTTCCGCGAGTACCGGCTGCGGGTGATCACCGCGCGGCTCGAGGCGATGCCGGAGCTCATCGACAGGCTCTACCGCCGGCTGGGGGAGTAGGGCTCCGCATTCGCTATGGTTCGCCGCGTCGCGGGGCGTGGCGCAGCCTGGTTAGCGCGCTAGTCTGGGGGACTAGAGGTCCCGAGTTCAAATCTCGGCGCCCCGATAAGAAAAGGCCTTGCTCAGAGGGC
>JBOHAW010000141.1:0-2650 GCA_050697975.1 Gaiellaceae bacterium | reverse complement strand
AGGACGTAAGCGGCCCGCAGCGGCTCGCCGCGCGCGACGTAGCCGCCGACGACGTAGAGGCGGCCGCGATAGCCCGCCGCCATCGCGTGGTTGACCGCGACCGGCAGGTCCGGCAGGCGACGCCAGCGGTTGAGGCGCGCCGAGTAGGCGTCGGCGCGGCGGGCGCTCGAGCCGTCCGCGAGGTAGCCGCCGACGACCATGATCTCGGCGCCCACCGCCGCGGCGGCGACCTCGGTGCGAGGCAGCGGGAGCGCCGCCCCGGGCTCCCAGGCGCTCGTCGACGCGCCGATGAAGGCCGGGACCGTGAGAGACATGACCGTTGCGGCCGCCAGCACGTGCGGCCGTGCTCTGCCCGGACGCCTGTCGAACGTTCGTCTCAGAGTTGCCAGAAAGGACATCTGTTCGTGTGCTCGGGGCGATGCTAGCTTCGCCCGCATGTCCACCGCCGTCCTCGTCGCCGAGCCGGAGCCCGCCACTCGCGGATATCTGGAGCGGCACCTCGCCGATGACGGATTCGAGGTCGTCGGCGCGGTCCCGGACGGCGAGGCGCTCGAGCTGGCCGAGCGGGCCCACCCGGACCTCGTGCTGCTCGACGAGGCGGCGCTGGAGCTCTGCCGACGGATCCGGGAGGGCGAGCCCGGCCGCTCGTGGAATCGCGACGTGCCGGTGATCGTGCTCGGCCGCAGCGACGCCGACGCCGTTGACCGTGTGCGCGCGTTCGACCGGGGCTGCGACGACTACGTCGCGCGGCCGTTCGACTACGCGGAGCTGCTGGCGCGAATCCGGGCCGTCCTGCGGCGGACGCTGCCGCCCGTCCACGAGCGGGTCGAGGCAGGCGAGATCGCGATCGACCAGGCGACGCGGCGGGTGACCGTCCTCGGCGAGAGCGTTGTCCTCGCCGCCAAGGAGTACGAGCTCCTGGTCAAGCTTGCGACCGACCCGCTGCGCGTGTTCACGAAGGAGCAGCTGCTCCGCGAGGTGTGGGGCTTCCGCTCGCTCGGACGGACGAGAACCCTCGACTCGCACGCCTCGCGCCTGCGCCGCAAGCTCGCGCGCCCCGGCGCCGGCCCGTTCGTCGTCAACCAGTGGGGCGTCGGCTACCGGCTGCTCGAGTCGGGCGACTACAGCACGTCGCCTCCGCCGCGAGCGCCGGGGACACCGGCGCCCGCGGCAGGAGTCGTCGTGATCGAATCGCAGTTCCCGCGCTAGGTGCAGGTGTCCATCGCGACCGTGCCCGTAGTCTCGCCTTTGATCTCGATCACGTCCTTGGGCGTGAAGATCTCGACGGTGAGCCTCCCAGTCGCACTGTCCGGGTCATATCGGAACTCGACGTCGACGGTCATCGTCCCGAGGTAGACCGTATGCGGGTGGTCCGCGTGCACGAACCCGTGCGTCTCGAGAACGGCGGTGCAGTCATCCACCGACACCGAGATGCCTCCGCTTCCACCGCACTGCACCGACGTCATCGGCGTCGACCCGGGCTCCGCGCTGGGACCGTGCACGTCGCAGACGCTGATCCCCGGCCCGGTCAGGTGCAAGAACATCGAGCCGACGCCCGGCTGGTCGAACTCCTCGGCGTTCAGCTCGAAGCCGTACGAAGCGCCGTTCTTGTCCGTCACTTGTCCGCTGGCGCTCAGGCTCCCGCCCGGCTCTCCCTTCGCCGCGACCCCAGTGGCCGCGACGACGCCGGCCGAGACGGCCGCCGCACCGATCGCGAGGATGGCAAAGGCCCGGTGCCTCTGTCCGCTACCCATCGCTCCTCCTTCTCCCCCACGCGAGGATCTCGCGTTCACGGGGGCGTGTCCAGGAAGAGCGCGCCGAGAAACCCAACTGACCGTCGGTCACCAGCCGAGGGCGCCCTCGAGACGGAGGAGCCGCTCCTTGCGCTCGAGGCCGCCCGCATAGCCGACGAGCTTGCCGGTCGAGCCGACGACGCGGTGGCAGGGGAGCACGATCGGGAGCGGGTTCCGGTTCATGACCATGCCGACGGCGCGGGCGGCGCGCGGCCGGCCGGCGCGCGCGGCCAGCGTCCCGTAGGTCGTCACCTCGCCGTAGGGCACGCGGGCGAGCTGCTCGAGCACCGCTCGGTTGAAGTCAGCGAGCGGACGCAGGTCGAGGTCGAGGTCGAAGCGGTGGCGCTCGCCCTCGAAGTAGCCGGAGAGCTCGCGGCGCGCCTCGTCGAGCGCCCGCGGCGAGCGGAGCACTCGCAGGCCGTAGCCGCGCGCCAGCCGCTCCTCCTCCCGCTCGGGCTCGGCGTCGTATGAGATGCGGCACAGGCCGCGCGGGGTCGTCGCCACGAACAGCGGTCCGAGCGGGCTGTCCACGAGGTCGTAGGCCACGTCGAGCAGACCCCCGGCGGCGGCGGCGGCGCGGAAGCGCTCGTCGAGCGAGGAGGGGACGGTCACAGAAGCTCCTTTCTCCGTAGCCGGCGCACCCCGGACGAGGCGGCCTGGCGGGCGGCCTCCGCGCTCGAGCCGAGCGCGGCGCCGATGTCGTCGTAGTCGAGGTCGTAGCCGTAGCGAAGGACGACGGCGGCGCGCTCGGTCGGCGGCAACTCCGCCGCCAGGTGCTCGAGCTCCGCGTACGCCGGGCGCTCGTCCCGCACGGCCGGCTCGCCCTCGGCCGGCGCCGGCGTTCGCCGGCGCTGCTC
>JBOHAW010000140.1:0-5181 GCA_050697975.1 Gaiellaceae bacterium | reverse complement strand
GCCGCCGCCCTGCGCGCCCGCGCCGCCGAGCCCCCCGACGTCTCGCTCGCCCACATGGCGCTCCGCTCCCCGCCGGTGGCGCAGTTTCTCGAGCGTTTCCGGGCGCTGCTGCGCCGCCGCCGCCGGTTCGACTTCGACGCCGAGGTGGAGGTGCTGTCGCGGGTCGAGCAGGCGGTCGCCTTCCTCGCGCTGCTCGAGCTGCGCAAGACGAACGAGATCGCGCTCTCGCAGGCCGCTCCGTTCGCGCCGATCCGGGTCACCCGGGCGGCGCAGGAAATCGCCGGCACAGACGAAAGGACATCGCCGTGGACCGTCCACTCCGCCTGATCTCGTCCAACCCCGTCGACCAGCTCGCCCGCACGGTCGAGGCGCTGCTCGTCGTCGCGGCCCAGCCCCTCTCGGTCGAGGAGCTGGCCGCTGCGGCCGCGGACGACGGGGAGCGGATCGAGACGGCGCTCGGGCTCCTGGCCGAGCGGTACCGGGAGGGCCGAAGCGGGATCGTGCTCGAGCGGGTCGCCGGCGGGTACGCCTTCCGCGCGGCGCGGGAGGCGGCGGAGTCGTGCGCGCGCCTCTTCGAGCGGCCCGTGCAGCGCGGCCTCTCTCCCGCCGCGCTGGAGACGCTTGCCGTCGTCGCATACCTCGGCCCGTGCTGCCGTCCCGACATCGCCCGCATCCGCGGCGTGGCCGCGGACTCCGCCGTCGCGGGGCTCGTGGAACGGGGCCTCGTCGCCGAGGCCGGACGGGACGACATCGGCGGCGCCGTTCGCTACCGGACGACGCCGCTGTTCGAGCGGGTCTTCGGCTTGGACAGCCTGTCGGAGCTGCCGCGGCTCGACGACGTCGGTGCCGACACGGAGCAGATCCGCGAGCGGCTCGTCGCCGTGGCCGAGCAGCGCCCGGCGTAGCGCGCGCGGCCGTCTCACTCTCGGCACAGAGCCGGCACAGTCGCGTGCGCGCGCGGTGGATACGCTGTTCGCAGGGGGTCCAGGAACCCCCTGGGGGCGGTTTCGGCGGTTCGGAGCGGTTCGGAGAGGTTCGAAGCGGGGCGAAGCGGGGCGGAGCGCTTCGCGGGGATTCGCGCTAGAGCCGCCGGACGATCTCCTCGGCCTCCTCGCGCGTGAAGGCGCGCAGCGTCTCGGTGTGCTCGGCGCCGAAGCGCTGGAGCTTCATCAGGATTTCGACCGCGATGCTGTCGTCAGGGGCCTCGAAGATCTCCACCACGTCGTAGCGCCCGAGCGTGACATAGACCCCGATCAACTTTCCCCCCGCCTCGTCGATGATGCGCTCGCCGTCCTCCACCCGCTCGCGCCATCCCGGCAGTCCGGCCATCCCCTGCGTCGTCCAGCGCATCAGCGAGATGTAATGGGGCACTGCCGCGAATATACGGCGTATGCGCCTCAACGCCTATCTCGCGCGCGCGGGGGTCGCCTCCCGCCGCGGCGCCGACGAGCTGATCAAGGCCGGCCGCGTGCTCGTGAACGGCACGCCGGGCGAGCTCAACACCTTCGTCTCGGCCGGCGACGCCGTCGAGCTCGACGGCGAGCCCGTCGCCCCGCAGCCGCTCGCCTACGTGCTCCTGCACAAGCCGGCCGGCGTCGTCACCACCGCCCGCGATCCGCAGCGCCGCCCGACCGTCGTCGACCTCGTCCGGCACGAGGCCCGGGTCGTCCCGGTCGGCCGGCTCGACGCCGACACGACGGGCGCGCTCCTGCTCACGAACGACGGCCCGCTCGCGCACCGGCTCGCGCACCCGCGCTACGGCGTGCGCAAGGTGTACGAGGTCGACGTCGAGGGCGAGCCGGGCGACGCGGCCCTGCGCGCGCTCGCTGCAGGGGTGGAGCTCGACGACGGCCCGACCGCGCCGGCGGAGGCGCGCCGACTCGCGCGCTCGCGCCTCGAGCTCACCCTCCACGAGGGGCGCAAGCACCAGGTCAAGCGCATGTGCGCCGCCGTCGGGCATCCCGTCGTGCGCCTGCACCGCAGCCGCTATGCGGACCTCGAGCTCGGCCGTCTCGAGCCAGGGCGCTGGCGGGAGCTCACAGACCGCGAGGTCGAGCAGCTCCGAAGTAGCGTCCGGCCTCGGCCTTGACGAAGCCCATCCGGTCGTACATAGCCTGGAGCGTCGGCTCGGAGGCCTTGCGCGCCTTCTCAGCTCCCACGGCGAGCAGCCGCTGCAACTCGACGGGGTCGGAGCGGAGCTGCTCGTACCGGCGCCGGATCGGGTCGACGAGCGTGACGACCGCCTCGCCGACATCGCTCTTGAACTCCCCGTAGCCCTGCCCGTCGTAGCGCGACTCGATCGCTCCGATCGACTCGCCTGTCGCCACCGACATGATCTCGATCAGGTTCGCGATCCCGGGCTTGTCCTCGCTGTGGCGGACGTCGCGACCCGAGTCCGTGACCGCGCTCTTGAACTTCTTCCGGATCTCGTCCGGCGGATCGAGCAGCCCGACGGTTCCCTGGGGACTGCCGCCGGTCGTCGACATCTTGCGCTCAGGCTCCTGGAGGTCCATCACCCGCGCCCCGATCTCCGGGTACTTGCCGTCGGGCACGCGAAAGGTCTCGCCGAAGCGCGCGTTGAAGCGCTGGGCAAGGTCGCGACTGAGCTCGAGGTGCTGACGTTGGTCGTCGCCGATCGGAACGATGTCGGTCTGGTAGAGCAGGATGTCGCCGGCCATGAGAGCGGGATAGGTGAGGAGCCCGGCCGAGACCGACTCCTGCTGCTCCGACTTGTCCTTGAACTGCGTCATCCGCCGCAGCTCTCCGATCGTCGCCACCGCCCCCAGCAGCCAGGCCGCCTCTGCGTGCGCCGAGACGTGGCTCTGCACGAACACGGTCGAGCGATCGGGATCGAGTCCGGTGGCGAACAGCATGGCCGCCAGGTCGAGCGTGCGCTCGCGCAGGTCGTCGGGCTCGTAGGCCACGGTGATCGAGTGCAGGTCGACGATGCAGAAGAACGCCTCGCCGAGCTCCTGCGTGAGTGCGTACTGGCGGAAGCCGCCGCTGTAGTTGCCGAAGTGCTTGCCGCCTGTGGGCTGGATGCCGGAGAAGATGCGCATGGGTCGATGCCTTTCGGTGCGAAGGGTCGGAGCAGAGGTGGCGAGCGAGGCGGGCTGTCCCTAGCGCAGGCTCCCGCTTCGCTCGCTGCGCCACAGCCAGGCCCAGGTGCGGAAGGCGGGAGTCATCGTCGTCCCAGGATAGAGGCGGTCGCCGGACGTGGCAACCTACACTTGGAGCGATGGCTGCCACCGGCTCCCCCGAGCTCCTGATCGTGATGGGCGCGCACGCCACGGCCGACCAGGTCGAGGAGGTGGTTGCGCGGCTGGCGGAAGCCGGCGCGCACGCGCACGTCACGCCCGGCAAGGAGGCGACCGTGATCGGCGCGATCGGCGAGCGCGAGCTGCTGGCGGCGCTCCCGCTCGAGGGCTTCCCCGGCGTCGAGCAGGTTCTGCCGATCCTCAAGCCCTACAAGCTCGTCTCGCGGGAGCTCTCGCCCGACCCGACCGTGCTCGAGGTGCGCGGGCGGCGCCTGGGCGGCGGCTACTTCGGCCTGATCGCCGGGCCCTGCACGGTCGAGTACCGCGAGCAGACCCTCGAGACGGCGCGCGCGGTCGCCGCGGCGGGGTCGACGATGCTGCGCGGCGGCGCGTTCAAGCCGCGCACGTCGCCGTACACGTTCCAGGGCCTCGGCCTGGAGGCGCTCGAGATCCTCAAGGAGGCGCGCGAGGAGACGGGCCTGCCGCTCGTGACCGAGCTGATGGATCCCCGGCACGTCGAGGCAGTGGTCGAGGCGACGGACGTGATCCAGATCGGCGCGCGCAACATGCAGAACTTCTCCCTGCTGGCGGAGGTCGGCACCGCGGACAAGCCGGTGCTGATCAAGCGCGGCCCCGCGGCCTCGATCGAGGAGCTGCTGATGGCAGCCGAGTACGTGCTCAAGGAGGGCAACGCGCGCGTGATCCTGTGCGAGCGCGGCATCCGCACCTTCGAGCGCTCGACGCGCTACACGCTCGACATCGGCGCCATCCCCGTCCTGAAGCAGGAGACGCACCTGCCGGTGATCGTCGATCCCTCGCACGCTGCCGGGCGGCGCGACCTCGTGCTCCCGCTCGCCCGCGCGGCGGTGGCGGCGGGGGCGGACGGGATCATCGTCGAGGTGCACCCGGAGCCCGAGCATGCGCTCTGCGACGGGCCGCAGCAGATCCCGGCCGCCGAGTTCGGCGATTTCGCCGGTGAGATCCGGGCGCTGGCCTCCCTGATGGGGCGCGTGATCGGTTGAGATTTCCGGCTCGGCCCTGATGGGAGCCGTTCCCCGCGAAACGGGCCCCGCCCGGTTCGGACACGTCCGGGGTCAGACCCCGGACCGGGCCGAAGCGGCGTGATCGAGCGGCTCGCGATCGTCGGCACCGGGCTGATCGGGGCGTCCGTCGGACTGGCCGCGAAGCAGGCGGGCGCCGGGACGGTGATCGGGTTCGACCCGGATCCGGAGACGCTCGCCGTCGCGCACGAGCGCGGGGCGGTGGACGAGGCGGCGGCGAGCCTCGACGAGGCGGTCGGCGGCGCGGAGCTGGCACTCGTCGCCTCTCCCGTCGCCACGCTGCCCGCCCAGGTCGGCGCCGTCCTGCGGGCGAGCTCCGACGGCTGCACGGTCACCGACGTCGGCTCGACCAAGGGCGCGGTCTGCCGCGCCGCCGGCGGCCAGTCCCGGTTCATCGGCGGCCACCCCGTGTGCGGCTCGGAGGCGCGCGGCCCCGCTCACGCGAGCGGCGAGCTGTTCCAGGGCGCGACCTGGTTCCTCACCCCCGCGGCCGCCACCGACGCCGAGCGCTACCGGCTGGTGCACGGCTTCGTGGCGGCGCTCGGCGCGCTCCCGGTCGCCGTCGATCCGCTCGCGCACGATCGGCTCGTCGCGCTCACCAGCCACCTGCCGCACGCGCTCGCCAACCTGCTCCTGAACCAGGCGGGCGTCGGCCGCGTCGACGGGCACGAGCCGCTCGCCGCCGCCGGCGGCTCGCTGCGCGACATGACGCGCGTGGCCGGGGCGAATCCGCGTATCTGGGTCGACATCTTCCTCGACAACGCCGAGGCGCTCGGGGCGGCGCTCGCCGAGCATCGCCGCCGGGTCGAGCAGCTCGAGGCCGCGCTCGAGCAGGGCGACGCCGGATTCCTGGCGCGCTGGAT
>JBOHAW010000139.1:0-2850 GCA_050697975.1 Gaiellaceae bacterium | reverse complement strand
GGCCGAGGCGGCCGCGCGAGCGGCGGCTCATCTCGTCGAGATCAACCTCGGTGCGACGCCGGTGGACGAGCGCGTGCTCTCGGCGCGCGGCCTCGCGGCGATGGCGCAGGCCTCCGCCGAGGGCGCCCTCGCCGCCGGACGCTGACTCGCGTCCGGGGACAGGTCCCGCGACCATCGCCCGTTCGGACACGTCAGGGGTCTGACCCCGGACGTGTCCTGCTCGCCCAGACGTCGTACCATCGGCGCATGGCCGAGCGCGACCGAGCCGAGGCGAGAGTCCTCCCCGCGTGGAGCCTCGCGGCCTCCGCGCTCGACGGGATCGCGATCCCGGTCGAGTGGCCCGAGCGCGTCACGCGCGAATGGGCCTGGGAGGGCTCGACCGGGAAGGGCGTTCGGGTCTGCATCCTCGACAGCGGCGTCGAGTCGGGCCACCCGCTCGTCGGGCCGGTCGAGGGCGCGGTGGCGGTCGACATCACGCCGGACGGCGAGGTGCGCGTGGAGGACGACTCCGCGGGCGACCCGTGCGGACACGGCACGGCCTGCGCCGGCATCGTGCGGGAGATCGCGCCGGAGGCGAGCCTCTTCAGCGTGCGTGTGCTCGGAGCCGGCTTCAAGGGCAGCGGCAGAGTCCTGCTGGAGGGCCTGCGCTGGGCGGTCGGACAGGGCTTCCACGTCGTCAACATGAGCCTCTCGACGACGAAGCGCGAGTTCGCCTCGGTCCTCCACGAGCTGGCGGACACGGCGTACTTCCAGCGCTCCGTGCTCGTCGCCTCCGCACACAACATGCCCGTCGAGAGCTTTCCGTGGAAGTTCTCCTCCGTGATCTCGGTCGGCAGCCACGAGCTCCCGGATCCGCTCGCCTTCTTCTACAACCCGACGCCGCCGGTCGAGTTCTTCGCCCGCGGCGTCGACGTCGACGTCGCCTGGCTCGGCGGCGCGAGCATGCGTAGCACGGGCAACAGCTTCGCGACCCCTCACATCTCGGGCATCTGCGCCCTCGTCCTCGGCAAGCACCCGGAGCTCACGCCGTTCCAGCTGAAGAGCGTGCTCTACCTGACCTCGCTCAACGTCGCCGGGGCCGGCGGCGCGCCATGAGCGACGGCGAGCGGATCCACGCCGCCGCCGCGGCTGGCGTGCTCGGCTCCGAGGAGGCGCACCGCTCGCTCCTGCAGTCGATCGTCGAGGTCGCGCGGGCGATCTTCTCCGCCAGGGCGTCCTCGATCTTCCTGCTCGACGAGGAAGCCGACGAGCTCGTCTTCGAAGCGGTGGCCGGCGAGGGCTCGGACACGCTCGTCGGCAAGCGGCTTCCGTCGAGCACCGGCATCGCCGGGTGGGTGCTCGTGACCCGGCAGCCGCTCGTGCTCGAGGACGTCGGCAGCGACCCGCGCTTCGCGCGCGACGCGGCCGAGAGCACGGGCTACGTGCCGAAGGGGCTGATGGCGGTGCCGCTGCTGCACGACGAGCACGCGCTGGGCGTCCTGCAGGTCCTCGACCGCGAGAGCGGGCGGTTCACGCTGGCGGAGATGGACCTGCTCGGCCTGTTCGCCGGCCAGGCTGCGATCGCGCTCGACCTGCTCGGGCGCGCCCGCCGGGCCAGGGCGGTGCTCGAGGGCGGCGGCGCCGATCTCGCGGTCGTGGCCCGGCTGGCGGCGCGGGTCGACGCCCTGGCGGACGAGAAGCGCGAGGCCGGTCTTCGGCTGCTCGGCGCTGTCGACGAGATCCTGGCACGACCGTAAACGGCTCTCCGGCCGTGGACGTGCTCCGGGAACGGCTGTCGGACTCGCTGAGAGCCCTCGGCGACGTCTTCGCGAATCCCAACCTGCGCAGGGTCGAGCTGGCGTCCGCGGGCTCGGTGGTCGCGTACTGGTCGTACGGGGTCGCACTGGCCGTCTTCGCCTATCGCGAGGGCGGGCCGGCGGCCGTCGGCCTGCTCGGGCTCGTGCGGATGTTGCCGTCGGCCTTCGGCGCTCCGTTCACCGCCTTGCTCGGCGATCGCTACCCGCGGCAGCGGGTGATGCTCGGTGCGGACGTCGTGTCAGCGGTCGCCGTCGGCGTCAGCGCGGGCGCGATCGCCGCGGACGCGCCTGCCGCGATCGTGTTCGGGCTCGCCGGCCTGGTACAGCTCATCTCGACGGCGTCGGCGCCGGCCAGGTCGGCCCTCCTGCCGTCGCTCGCCCGCAGCCCCGAGGAGCTGACCGCCGCCAACGTCGCGTCGACGACGATCGAGAGCGTCGGCAGCTTCGCCGGCCCGGCCCTGGCCGGGATCCTGCTCGCCTTCGCCGACCTCGCCGTCGTCGTGGGGCTGACCGCGGGCGCGTTTCTCTGGTCGGCGCTGCTCGTCGCCCGCATCGCGACGGACCCGAGACCGCCCCGGGGGCGCGACGACCGCGACGGCCTCGTGCGCGAGGCGCTGGCAGGGTTCCGCGCGATCGGGGCCGAGCCCGACCTCCGCCTGCTCGTCGGCCTGTACGCGGCACAGACCTTTGTTGCCGGCGCGCTGAGCGTCCTCATCGTCGTGATGGCGCTGGAGCTGCTCGACCTCGGCGAGGCGGGAGTCGGCTTCCTCAACTCGGCGATCGGCGTCGGCGGCCTCCTCGGCGCGGTCGCGGCGCTCGCCCTGGTCGGCCGGCGGCGGCTCGTGGCCGACTTCCGGCTCGGACTCGTCCTCTGGGGGCTGCCGATCGTGCTCGTCGGCGTCTGGCCCGATCCGACGCTGGCAGTCCTCTTCCTCGCCGTCCTCGGCGCCGGCAACACGATCGTCGACGTCGCCGGACTGACGCTGCTCCAGCGCGCCGTGGAGGACCGCGTGCTCGCCCGCGTGTTCGGCGTCTTCGAGAGCCTCACCTGGGC
>JBOHAW010000138.1:0-5158 GCA_050697975.1 Gaiellaceae bacterium | reverse complement strand
GGTCCCGCCGGCGCTACCTCCGGTCGATCTTCCAGTCCCCGTGCCGGCCCCCTTGCTGCCGCCGCTTCCGGCCGTGCCTCCGGTGCCGCCCGTCCCGCCCGTACCGCCCGTACCGCCCGTGCCGCCTGTGCCGCCGGTTCCGCCCGTCCCCTCGGTGCCCGGCCTGCCGTAACCGCAAGGATCGCCTCGCGGCGGTA
This sequence comes from Gaiellaceae bacterium, assembly GCA_050697975.1. Taxonomy (GTDB): domain Bacteria; phylum Actinomycetota; class Thermoleophilia; order Gaiellales; family Gaiellaceae; genus JBOHAW01. The sequence goes on along the minus strand of JBOHAW010000138.1, from coordinate 4,961 downwards.
TCTATTGGGCGATGGGGGGTCTGACGAAGTCTCACCCTCGCCTGGAGCGGTCTTTCGAGCGTCTCTACCGGCGCCACGTCGCTGACGTGTATCGCTACTCGCTCGCGGTCCTCCGAGATCCCGAGGACGCGAAGAACGTGACGCAGACGACGTTCGTGAACGCCTACCGGGCGTACGGACGCGGGGAGCGGCCGCGCACGGCCCGGACGTGGCTGATCGCGATCGCCCACAGCGTCTGCCGTCAGCGGTTTCGCCAGGCGCGGCGGCGGCTCGAAGGGGATGCCCTCCAGGAGAGTCACGCGCCCGAGCGGGTCGCCCCGAGCCTGGGAGACGTGGAGCGGGCGCTCGTCCACCTCGACTTCAACGAGCGGGCCGCGCTCGTGATGCGCAGGCTCGAGGGGCGCTCGTGCGCGGAGATCGCGCAGATGCTCGAGGTCTCGACGGGCGCCGTCGAGGCGCTGGTCTTCCGGGCGCGGCGGGCGCTACGAGAGCAGCTCGAAGGGTCGCTCACGTGTCCCGAGGCCGAGCGCGCGATCTCGCGGCGCCTCGACGGGCACCTCCGGCCCGTCGACCGCAAGCGGTTGCGCGTGCACCTGCGGGCCTGCGCCGCCTGCGCCGCGCTCACCCGCAGGCACCGGGCACAACGAGCGGCGATCAGGGCGCTGGGGGCGGTGCCGCTGCCGCCCTCGCTGGCGTCGTTCGCCGGCCGCGGCGTCGCGCAGGCCAGGGGCGCGACGAAGAACTAGTGCCCCTTCAGGCAATACACGCCTGCTTCTGGCCCGCGATCACGCGGCGCCAGGAACCACCCCCGCCCTTGCCAAGGCTTTAGAGCCTTGGCCGCGGGCGGGTGCGGCCCCTGGCTTGGTGCTCGCGACCCAGAAGCGGGGCAGCATCACCTGAAGAGGCACTAGCAGCAAGATTGTCCGGGTGCCGGCGTCTTCCCGTATGGAGACGTGCCCTCGTCCCCAGTCCGGGGCCGTGCCGCCCGCCGGCCCCGGGCTTCATCTGCGGATGCCGCCCAGCAGGCGCCTCCATTCCCGTTTCCGGGTAGCCTCGGCGCGGAAGGATCACGCCGAAAGGAGCCTCGATGGGAATTCTGAACAGGCGAAACGCCGTCCTGGGCTGGGCGGCGTGGCAGATGGGCAAGCGCATGGCGAAGCGGAAGGCCAAGCAGGCGGTGCCGTCGATCGATGCGGAGTCGAAGCGGCCGAACAAGCCGGCGGTTCTCTCCGGCCTCGCCGCGCTGGGCGGCGCGCTCTGGTTCTGGCGCAAGCGCAAGGGAGAAGACGACAGCGAGTCCTCCGGCTAGGTTTCGGATCCTGGGCGCGCACCCGTCAGACGGGCTGTTCCGTCCGGCGCTGGCCGGGTTGCAGCCGTACGAGCCGGGCAAGCCGATCGAGGAGTTGCAGCGGGAACTCGGGCTCGAGCGCGTGATCAAGCTCGCCTCGAACGAGGGGCCCTTCGGGCCGTTCCCGGAGGCGCTCGTCGCCCTCGAGCGCAGCGCCGGCGAGCTGAACCGGTATCCGGACGGCGGGGCCTACCGGCTCCGGGGCGCGCTCGCGGAGGTGCACGGCGTCCGCGCCGAGGAGATCGCCCTCGGTGCAGGCGCCGACGGCGTCATCGACTGCGTCACCCAGGCGACCCTCGACCCGGGCGACGAGCTCGTCTGCGGCTGGCCGTCGTTCCCGAGCTACGTCATCTACGCCCGGCGGCTGGGGGCGGTGCCCCGCCCGATCCCCCTCCGCGGGCACCGCTATGACCTCGACGCGATCCTCGACGCCGTCGGGCCGCGCACGAAGCTCGTCTGCATCAGCTACCCGAACAACCCGACCGGGACGATGAACTCGCGGGCCGAGCTCGACGCCTACTTCGAGCGCGTTCCGGAGCACGTGCTCACCGTGCTCGACCAAGCGTACTTCGAGTACCTGGACGATCCGGACTACGTCGACGGCATCGAGGCCTACGCGAAGCAGGGGCGCCGGGTGCTGGTGCTGCGCACGTTCTCGAAGATCTACGGGCTGGCGGGACTACGGATCGGGTACGGCGTCGCCGCCGCGCCGGTCGTGACCGCGATCGTCAAGGTGCGGCGGCCCTTCGACCTCAGCATCCCCGCCCAGGAGGCGGCGCTGGCGAGCATCGGCAACGACGCGGAGATCGAGCGCCGCCGGCGCCTGAACGCCGAGGGGCGGGCCGTGCTCGAGCGCACGCTCGCGCGCCAGGACTTCGAGGTCGCCGGGCCGGCCGTGGCGAACTTCGTCTTCGCCGAGGCGGGAGAGGAGGCCGGTGCGCTGCACGAGGCGCTGCTCCGGCTCGGCGTGATCGTGCGGCCGCTCGGCGGCTTCGGCGCTCCCACCGCGATCCGGGTGACGGTGGGGACGCCCGAGGAGAACGAGATCTTCGCCGAGGCGCTCGCCGCCTGCCGTCAGGGAGCGTTGTAGGCGCGGCAATGGGGTCGGGGGGCCTTCCGGGCAGGCACCTCGCGCTTCTGAGGGGGGCGCCGAGCTTCCGCGCGCTCTTCCTGGCCACCCTCGGCTCCGGCCTCGGTACGGGCCTGGCGGTGATCGCGCTCACCGTCGACGTCTTCGATCGCACCGGCTCCGGCAAGTGGGTGGCCGCGCTCCTGATCGCCGAGTTCCTGCCGATGCTCGTGATCGGCCTGCTGCTGGCGCCGCTCATCGACCGGCTCTCGCGCCGCAGCGTGATGATCGCCTCCGACCTGCTGCGGGTCGCCGTCTTCTGCGCCCTGCCGTTCGCGACCAGTCCCGCCATGATCGTTGCGCTCGCAGCCGTGGCGGGCCTCGCGACCGGGCTCTTCCGTCCGGCCGTCTACGCCGGCATGCCGAACCTCGTCCACGAACGCGACCTGCCGCAGGCGAACGCTCTCTTCCAGGCCGTCGAGAACCTGACGTGGCTGCTCGGGCCGCTGCTCGGCGGGCTGCTCCTCGCCGCCTCGGGCCCGGACGTGGCCTACTGGCTGAACGCCGCCACCTTCCTGCTCTCGGCCGCGCTCGTCTACGGAATCCCGAAACGGATGCTGCAGATCGCCACGGCGCCGACCCGGGGCCATTTCCGGGATCTCGGAGACGGGTTCCGAGCCGTCCGCCAGTCGCGGGCGCTCGTGACGGTGATCGTCGCCTGGACGGTCGTGATGCTCGCGAACGCGCACGTGAACGTGGCCGAGGTGTCCCTGGCGAAGGTCTCGTTCGCTTCGGGCAACGTCGGGCTCGGCGTGCTGATGGCCGCTGCCGGCCTCGGGCTCATGCTCGGCAGCCTCGCCGGGGGCTCGTGGGTCGAGCAGCGGCCGATGGCGGTGGCGTACGGCACCGCGATCGCGCTGATGGGCATCGGGGTCGGGCTCGCGGCGATCGCGCCGAACGTCTGGGTCGCCGCCGCCTGCGTGGTCGTCTCCGGCTTCGGGAACGGAGTCGCGGGGGTGTGCAATCCGGTGCTCGTCCAGCGCGGCGCGCCCGACCACCTGCGCGGGCGCGCGTTCACCGTGATCATGAGCGTGAACACCGTCTTCCTCGGCGTCGGCATGGCGCTCGCCGGACCCGTCGTCGACGCCTGGGGCGCGCGCTGGGCCTGGGGCGGCGCCGCGGCGGTCAACGTCGTCGCGGCGGTCATCGCCTTCGTGCTCGCCCGCGGCATCGCGGCCGGTCCCGTCGAGGAGGATCTGGAGCCGGTCTCGCTTGTCCCCGTGGCGGCGCCCCAGGCTGCCCAGGGCGAGCGCGCGCTCTAGAGTTCCGGCGTGGCCGGCCGCCGCGACTGGACGCGCGAGACGCTCGCCGCAGGCGTGCGCGCCGGCGACAAGCGCGCGCTCGCCCGGGCGATCACCTTCGTCGAGAACTCCGAGCCGCTCGCCTACGAGCTCGTGCGCGACCTGTACTCCGAGACCGGCCGCGCGTACGCGGTCGGCGTCACCGGGCCGCCCGGCGTGGGTAAGTCGAGCCTCATCAGCGTCCTCGTCCGCCACGTGCGCGCGCGCGAGCAGACCGTGGGCGTCATCTCGGTCGACCCGTCGAGCCCGTTCACGCACGGAGCGCTGCTCGGCGATCGCATCCGTCTCGCCGATCACTTCCTCGACGACGGCGTCTTCATCCGCTCGATGGGCACCCGCGGGCACCTCGGCGGGCTCGCCGAGGCGACGCTTCAGGCCATGCTCGTGCTCGACGCGGCCGGCAAGGATCTGCTGTTCCTCGAGACCGTCGGGGCGGGCCAGAGCGAGATCGAGGTGATCAGGGTCGCCGACACGATCCTGCTCGTGCTGATGCCGGGCTCGGGCGACTCCGTGCAGGCACTCAAGGCCGGGATCATGGAGATCCCCGACGTGATCGCGATCAACAAGATGGATCATCCGACGGCGAAGACGATGCTGAGCGAGGTGCGCTCGATCCTCGCGCTCGACAGGGAGCGGACGTGGCAGCCCCCGATCGTCCTCACGGACGCTCTGCGCGGCGAGAACGTGCCCGAGCTCTGGGAGAAGATCGAGGAGCACCGCGGGTTCCTCGAGCGGGATGGGGCCCTCGACGAGCGCCGCCGGCGCAATCTCGCGGGCGAGGTCTTCGCGGTCGCTTCCGAGCGCGCGAAGGCGCACCTCGAGCGCACGGTCGAGGGCGACCCCGAGCTTCAGCGGCTGCTCGACGAGGTGCAACGGCGCGAGCTCGACCCGCTCACGGCCGTGCGCGAGATCATGGAGAAGGTGTTCCGCATCCCCGGTGCCGGGCTTCAGCCGCGCTCCGGCGAGGCACGCAGTTGAAGACGAGAAGCGCGCCGACGCTGCGTGACATCGAGGCGGCGCGCGAGCGCATCGCCGGCGTCGCGCAGGTAACGCCGATTCACTCCTCGGAGACGTTCTCGCGGCGGACCGGCAGGAGCGTGCTGCTCAAGGCCGAGAACCTCCAGCGCACCGGCTCGTTCAAGGTGCGCGGCGCCGTCAACACGGTTGGCTCGCTGTCCGAGGC
>JBOHAW010000137.1:0-9387 GCA_050697975.1 Gaiellaceae bacterium | reverse complement strand
GTCACGATCGACCCGAACGACTCGAGCGGGAACACGATCTACGTCGGCACGGGTGAGGCGAACATCTGTGGCTCGGGGTGCGTCGCCGGAGTCGGCATCTACAAGACGACCAACGGCGGCGACACGTGGACCGGGCCGCTTGGAGGCTCCCCGACCGACACCGGCAACCCGCTGGGCGGCAAGGGCATCGGCTCGATCGTCGTCAAGCCAGGCGACCCGAACACGCTCTACGTCGGGACGACGACCGCCCTCCGCGGCATGTCGTCCGTCTGCTGCTCCGGCGTGACCCGGCCCGTGCCCGGCATCGCCAAGTGGGGCCTCTACAAGTCGACCAACGGCGGCTCGTCGTGGAGCTTCATCCACAACGGCGCCGCCACGACGGCGGTCTGCACGGGCGATCTGACCGAGTTCACCAACGCCGGCATCTGCTCGCCGCGCGGCGTGCGGCACGTAGCGCTCGACCCGTCCAACCCGGAGATCGTCTACGCCTCGTCGTACGCGCGCGGCGTCTGGCGCTCCTCGGACGGCGGGGCCACATGGGTGCAGATCAAGCCGTCGCTGAACGCGGCGATCATCCAGACGCGGGCCTCGATCGCCGTCACGACGCTTCCGACCGGCAAGACGCGGATGTACGTCTACGAGGGCAACATCGGCGCTCCCTACTCGCGGCTCTTCCGTAGCGACGACGTGGCCACGGGCGTGCCGGTGTTCGCCGATCTGACGAGCTCGAGCACGGCCGCTCCCGGGTTCGCGTGGTTCAACCTCTGCACCGGCCAGTGCTGGTACGACATGCTCGTCTACACGCCGAAGGGCTACCCGGACGTGGTCTACGCAGGCGGCTCGTACCTGTACGGAGAGACGGTCGCCAACAAGCGCGGCGTCATCCTCTCGACCGACGCGGGCGTGAGCGGGACGGACATGACGTTCGACGGGACGGACGAGATCCACCCGAATGGTCTCCACCCCGACCAGCACGCGATCGTCACGAACCCGAACGATCCGTTCCAGTTCTTCGAGACGAACGACGGCGGCGTGATGCGGTCGAACGGCAGGTTCGTCGACCGCTCGTCGTGGTGCGACAACCCCAACCGTGGCCTCGGCCCGGTGTCGCTTGCGCGCTGCAAGCAGATGCTCTCCCGGATCCCCGAGCGCCTCGACGGGATCAACATCGGCCTGGCGACGCTCCAGTTCCAGAGCGTGTCGGTCAGCCCGCACAACATCAACATCGTCCAGGGCGGAACCCAGGACAACGGCACGTGGGAGACCCCGGGCGGCACCTACGCCTGGTTCAACACGATGATCGGCGACGGCGGCCAGTCGGGCTTCGACGTGGCGATCCCGGAGTTCCGCTTCCACAACTTCTTCGACGCCACCACGGAGGTGAACTACGACAACGGCGACATCGCCGACTGGATCTGGATCGCCGACCCGATCTTCGGGCACGCGGGCACCCAGTTCTACGCGCCCGTGATCTACGACCCGAAGGTGAGCAAGACGCTGTTCGCCGGCACCGGCCGGACGGCGTACCGGACGAAGACGCACGGCCTCGGCACCATGACCATGGCCGAGGCGCAGGCCCACTGCAACACGTGGACCGGCGACTTCACCGTCCAGTGCGGCGACTGGGCCGAGCTCGGCCCGGTGCGGCTGACGGACGTCGCGTGGGGGACCCGGGCCGGCGGTGCGGTCGCGGCGATCGAGCGGACGAAGGCGGACACGTCGTCCGGGTGGGCGGCGACGACCACCGGCCGCCTCTTCATCTCGAAGAACGTCGACGCCGACCCGGCGGCTGCGGTCACGTGGACCCGGCTCGACGACGACAATCCGACCTCGCCGAACCGATTCGTCTCGAGCATCCACGTCGATCCGGCGAACGGGAACCACGCATGGGTCTCGTACAGCGGCTACAACGTGAACACGCCGCTGACGCCGGGCCACGTGTTCGAGGTCACCTACGACCCGGTGCTGGGGACGTCGACCTGGGTCGACCGGTCGTACGACCTGGCGGACCTGCCGGTCACCGACCTCGTTCGCGACGACAAGACGGGCGATCTGTTCGCGGCGAGCGACTTCGGCGTGGTGAGGCTCGACGCGGGGACGACCAGCTGGACGCTGTCCGCGCCCGGAATGCCGAACGTCGAGGTCGCCGGCCTCACGATCGTGCCCGAGAGGCGGAAGCTCTTCGCCGCCACGCACGGTCTGAGCGCCTGGCAGCTGATCCTCGAATAGAGCAGGATCGGTGAGAGGGGCGGCCTTCGGGCCGCCCCTCTCCTTCGCTGTGTCGGGGTTCTAGCCGGGCGCGGGCGGTGCGGGCGCGCAGAGCCTCGGCGGGAGCTTCAGACCCGCCCGGCTGCCGGCCGAGCCGACGGCGGAAGCCCGGAGGACGCACGCCTCTGACGCGAGGGCGAACCGGACGGTGAAGCGGCCGGCCGGAGTCGCTCGAGCGATGCGGCTCGACTGCCCGCCGCGCATCCACACGGTGATGCGGACGCGCTCGGCCGGCCGGAAGGCGACGCCGCGGAGGGTCACCGGCGTATCGTCGACGAGCCGGAGCGCGGGCTTCGATGCGGTCGCCGCCGCCGCGGTCGCGACGGCGAGGCCGGCTGCGAGTGCGAGCAGAGCCGGAACGCGCACGCCCCTCAGTATGCCGCATGCCGTTTGAAGCTCGGGTTTTTCGGTACTGAGTCGCAAACGGAAGGAGATCGGATGACTGACGAGCAGCAAGGGCTGGAAGAGGCCGAGCTCGAGGGCGAGAGCGGCGAAGTGCTGCCGGAGCGCGAGGCCATGTCCGTGATCACGCCACCCGGTGAGTCGAGCGACTTCGTCGAGATCTGGGACACCCCGCCGCCACACGAGCCGGGCGACCCGCAGTTCTGAAGCCGGTAGGAACCGCCTAGAAGGCCGCCAGCGGCTAGGGCACGACCCGCGGCCGCAGGCTGGGGGGCCGGCACACCTTCGTGTAGGCCGCGCGGCTGCCGCGCGAGCCGGTCGCGGTGACGACGAGGGTGCCCCGGCAGGGGTCGACGGCGAGCAGGAGGTCGAAGGCGACGGTGAAGCGGCCGTCGCTGCCGGCCTTGACGGAGCGCACGTGTGTGCTCCGGCGCCCCACGGCGAGCGTGACGCGAACCCGCTCCGATGGCACGAAACCGGTTCCGCGCACGGTGAGGGGAGCGAGGGACACGGGTCGCAGGGACGCCGCCGGCTGGGCGTTCGCCCCGGCGCCGAGGGCGAGCGTGGCGGCGATCAGCGCCGCGAGGGCGAGAAAGACGTGCACGCCGATAGTTTGCCCCTCTAGACGGGCCACGTCGAGGGCGCTAGAGTCGGGCGGCCGAGGGCACGCGGGGGGCCGCAGCGTACTGCAGACGGCTTTCCCCGAAAACCATTTACAAGGGAGAAGGAATGCAGAGGAAGTTTCTGCTTGGCTTCCTAGGGCTTGTCACAGCACTTGCGCTGACGCTGCCCGGGGCCGGGCTTGCCGGGAAGCCGGCGAAGAACTCGGTCAACTCGGCCGACGATACGTACGACATCACCGCGCAGCTGAATAGCAGCGAGCCGCTGCCCGTCGTCGCCGACGAGGCGCCGGCCCTCAAATCGTTCGGGGGCGCCGCGATGCGCATGGGCCCGAGCCAGGCGGCGGGAAGCAGGAGCATCCTCTCGCATACGCCGATCGTCGGCGAGACGCGGAACTGGGTCGGGCTGGACAGCTTCTTCGGCTTCTTCTACCGCAAGACCTACACGCTGCGCGCGATCGGCGGCAACGCCGAGATCTGGGTGGCGAGCGAGCTGAACCGCCGCGGCGCGTCGGCGCTGCAGTTCCTAGACGGCGACTGCCGCAACGGTGCTCGCACGGTGATCACCGACGCCCAGGCGGACTATCTGCTGAACGAGTTCAACACCAACATGTACCCGAAGGAATCGGCCGCCTTCAGCGTGCCGCCGTCGCGCGACGGCTCGCAGGCGCTCCTGGGCGCGCCCTTCCACCCGGGCGGCAAGGGCGACAACATCGTCGTCCTCGTCGACAACGTCCGGGACGACAACTTCTACGACCTCAACAACACCCAGGGCTTCTCGTACATCGCGGGCTTCTTCTCGACGCAGCTGAACAGCCTCTTCGACAGGAACATCATGAGCATCGACGGGTTCGACTGGCTGCACCGCACGGGTGCGAACCCGCCGCACGAGCCGGTTCCGGGCAACAACTGCACGAGCGCGCCCGCCAGGCCGTTCCTCTACGAGGGCGTCTTCGCGCACGAGTACCAGCATCTGCTCGAGTCGTACGAGGACCCGGACGAGGTCAACTGGGTCAACGAGGGCCTGTCCGACTGGGCTCAGACGCTGACCGGGTACGTCGACCCGAGCACGCCGATCACGGAGATCGGGTTCGACTCTCACACCCAGTGCTTCCTCGGTTGGCTGGGCACCCAGACGCCGGCGAACCCGAACCCGCGCGCCGGCGGACCGGAGAACTCGCTCACGATCTGGGAGGACCAGGGCGACGGCGAGATCCTCTGCGACTACGGCGCGGCCTACACGATCATGGAGCTCCTCGCGGGTCGCTACGGCACCGACTTCATGTCGGCCCTGCATCGCGGCGACGCGAACGGGCTCGGCGGCCTCCAGGAGGCCCTGTCGGCGCTCCGGGGGCGCAAGACGTTCGCGCAGGACGTCCTGCACGACTGGAGCCTCATGGTCGCGCTCGACGGACTGATCGACGACGGCGCCAGGATCGACGGCAACATCAAGGAGCGGGACGTCACGGCGCCGACCCTCGACGCGACGATCAACTGGGACTCGCCGCACGCGTACGACACGCCCGGCGCGCCCCCGAACGGTGCCGACTACGTCCGGCTGCGCGACGCCAGTGGGACGTACCTGCGCGGGAGCCAGATCGAGTCGCTCGGCTTCCAGGGTGCGAGCACGCTCCCGACGCGGCCCGTGATGTGGACCGTCGACCCGAACCCACCCGGTCACACCGGGAACCCGGCCCTCTACTCGGGCACGGGCAACAACCGTGACGAGGCGATCGTTCGCCAGGTGACGGTGCCGACGGGACCCGGGGCGAACGTGACGTTCGACGCCCGGTGGAACCTCGAGGAGGACGCCGACGGCGGCTGGGACTTCGCCTTCGTCCAGATCTCGACCGACGGCGGCGCCAGCTACCAGAGCGTCGCGTGCACCAGCACGACGACCGACCACAACCCGAGCGCAATCGCCTCGGTGGTCGAGAACCTGCCCGGCTATACCGGCGACTCCGGTGGCTGGAGCGCCGAGACGTGCGGCCTCTCCGCCTACGCGGGGCAGACCGTTCATCTGGCGTTCCGGGTGATCAACGACCCGTCCGTCGAGGGAACCGATCCGGCCATCCCGGCGGGCTTCTGGGTCGACAACATCGCGGTCGGCGCGTTCACGTCCGACGGCTCCAGCCTCGCCGGCTGGCAGTCACCCACGGAGGTGCGGCCGAACACGGTGGCAGGCTTCACCGTGTACCTGATCAGCCAGCGCGGCAACCGGATCCTGGTCCGGCAGCTGAAGCTGGACAACGCGTTCGCCGTTCAGGGGTTCGCGCACATCCAGAAGTACGTCGACAGGCGCGCTGACTTCGTCGCGGCGATCGTCTTCTACGACGACCCGTCGGAGCGCAGCACGCAGTACGCGCCGTACCAGCTGACGGTCAACGGCGTCGTCCAGCCGGGCGGCTCCTAGGCCACCGGCGGTCGATCGGCGTGGGAGAGGGGCCGCTCTGTGCGGCCCCTCTCCGTTTGCGGACCGGGTGCACCGGGAAGCAGCGGCCTCATGAGTGACGAAGGACTCACCAGCGAGGAGCTCGAGCAGACGACGGGGGATCCGCTCCCGGACCGGGAGGCGATGTCGGTGATCACGCCGCTCGGCGAGCCGGTCGACGGCGGCGACGAGATCCTCTTCCCGGCCGAGCCGGACATCGGCGACCCGGCGACGCCCTAGTTCCGGGGCGCTAGTACGCGACGGCGCCGCGACCGATCGCGGCGGCGTGGCGCTGCTCGTCCGCGCGGTAGGACGAGCGTACGAGCGGGCCGGCGAAGACCGAGCCGAAGCCGAGCGCCTCGCCCTGCTCCCGCATCCAGCGGAACTCGTCCGGATGCACCCAGCGGTCGATCGGCGCGTGCTTCGCCGAGGGCTGGAGGTACTGGCCGATCGTGACGACGTCGACGCCGTGCGCGCGCAGGTCGCGCAGCGTGTCCACGACCTCGTCGTTCGTCTCACCCAGGCCGACGATGATCCCGGACTTCGTCAGCACGGGGTAATCGGCGAGCTCCTTCGCGCGGCGCAGGAGCCAGAGCGCCTTGTCGTACGACGCCTTCGCGCCCCGCATCCGGGGGTGCAGGCGCCGCACCGTCTCGATGTTGTGGTTGAAGACGTCGGGCCGCTCGGCCACCACCGTGCGGAGCGCCTCCTCCTCGACGCCCAGGAAGTCCGGCGTCAGCACCTCGACCGAGGCGTCGGGCAGCCTCGCCTTGAGCGCCCGGATCGTCGCCGCGTAGTGTCCGGCCCCGCGGTCGGGCACGTCGTCGCGGTCGACCGAGGTGACGACAACGTGCTTGAGGTCCATCTGGGCCGCCGCGTGGGCGAGCCGCAGCGGCTCGAGCGGATCGGGCGGATGCTCGGGCTTGCCCGAGTGGACGTAGCAGTAGCGGCAGGCGCGCGTGCAGGTGTCGCCGAGGATCTGGAACGTGGCGGTGCCGCGGCCCCAGCACTCGGCGATGTTCGGGCAGCGTGCCTCCTCGCAGATCGTGTGGAGCGACTGCCCGTGGATGAGCTTCTTCACGTCGAAGTAGCGAGAGTCCGCGCTCGGCGCGCGGACCTTCATCCACTCCGGGCGGCGGGGCCTGTCAGCGACCGGCAGCGAGGACTGCATGTCCGCCAGTCTATTCAGGGCACGAGCTCGAACGCCGGCGCGTGCGCCGGACGGACGACAGAGAAGTGGCGCCGGTCGAGCGTCGCGACGGTCGTCTGCTCGAGCCGCTCCGCAATCGCGATCACGGCGGCATCGACGAGATCGAGCGGAAGATCCGAGTAGGTGCGGATCAAGCTGCGAACGCGTCGATAGTCCTCGCTGTCGAGGTTGACGACGAGGACGCTCCCATCCTCGACGCTGCCGAGCAAAAGGTCCAGCGCGTGAGGCCGGCCGCGGCTCCGCGTGAGCCAGCCGACCTCGACGATCACGGGAGCGGGAAGGGTGACGAGGCTCTCGCCGGAACCCAGCAGCCCGCGGCAACTGGCATGGTCGCTGTCCGTTGTGTCGAGTGCGGCGAAGACGACGCCGGTATCACAGACGAGAATCGCGCTCACGGAAATACTCGAGCAGGATCTCCTCATGCCGCGCCCCCGTGTCATGCGGCTCGTCACCGGACGCGACGGCGCCGATGAAGCTCGGCACGCGCCGCTGCGTCCTTGCACGCCATTCGAGACCTTGCCGGATCACCTCTCCGAGCGAGACGCCATCCTCGCGCGCGATCTCGCGCAGCCGCGCGAGCAACTCGTCCGCGGCCATGATCGTCGTGCGCACCATCTTCGCCATTATGGCACTCATTATGCGCCAGAATCGTGCCGGCAGCGCGGCAGATCAGTGCACAGCGAGCTTTGCGTGCAGCGGCTGCGGCCACAGGCCTTGGCCGTCCTCGGCGGGCAGCTCCTCGAAGGCGAGGCCGAAGACGTCCTCGAGCGCCGCGACCGCGTGCGCCCGCACCTCGTCGACGGCGACGGGCCGGCCGAGCTCGCGCGCGATCGTGGTGAAGGCCGCATCCTCGATACCGCAGGCCGTGATCCAGTCCGTGAACGGCGCCGGGTCGAGATCGACGTTGAGCGCGTAGCCGTGGGTCGTGACCCAGCGCGAGATGTGGACGCCGATCGAGGCGATCTTTCGAGGCGGGCGCATCAGCCAGACGCCGGTCAGGCCCTCGAGTCGCTGCGCCTCGATGTCGAGGGGCGCGAGCGTACGGATCAGGGATTCCTCGAGGTCGCGGCAGTACTTCTTCACGTCCCGCCCGTGCCGGTTCAGGTCGAGGATCGGGTAGCAGACGAGCTGGCCGGGCCCGTGGTAGGTGGACTTGCCTCCGCGGTCGGTCTCGACGATCTCGACGTCGGCGCCTTCGGGCACGTGGAGCTCGCCCAGGTCCGTCCGGCGCCCGAGCGTGACCACGGGCTGGTGCTCGAGCAGGATCACCGTGTCCGGGATCGCCCCTTGCGAGACCGCGCCCGCGAGCGCGCGCTGGAGCTCCCAGGCGTCCCCGTACGGCGTCAGGCCGTCGAGCTGGAGCAGATAGGCGCCGCGGGCCACTATCGGAGCGTATCCGCTTCGGCGCCGGCCGCAGATCGTGCCTCGGTGCCGGAAGTCCTAGTAGGCCGACTCGTCCCAGGTCTCGAGCTTCTCGCGCAGGTCGCGCAGGAACCGGCCGGCGAGCGCGCCGTCGACGAGACGGTGGTCGTACGTGAGCGTCAGGTTCATGATCGACCGGATCGCGATCACGTCACGGCCCAGCTCGTCCTGGACGACCCACGGCCGCTTGACGACTGCGTAGGTGCCGAGGATGCCCGCCTGCGGCTGGCTGATCACCGGCGTGCCGTGGAAGGTGCCGTAGCCGCCCGGGTTCGTGATCGTGAACGTGCCGCCCTGGACGTCGTCCGGCATGAGCTGCTTCTCGCGGGCCCGCTTCGCGATCTCCGCGACGGATCTCGCCATCCCGAGCAGGTTCAGGCTCTCCGCATGCTTCACGACGGGGACGATGAGGCCCTTCCCGTCCTGGAGCTCGACCGCGAAGCCGAGGTTGACGTAGTTCCGCGTCACGATCTGGTCGCCGCGGATCTCGCCGTTGACCCAGGGGTAGTCGCGCAGCGTCTCGACGGTCGCACGCGCGACGAACGCAAGGTAGGTCGGGTTGACGCCGTAGCTCTTCTGGTACTCGCCCTTGAGCTTCTCGCGGATGACGGCGACTCTGGTCATGTCGACCTCGATCGCGCTCGTGACGTGCGCCGACGTGTCGAGCGAGCGGCGCATGTGCTCGGCGATGCCGCGCCGCATCGCGGTCATCGGCTCGAAGGTCTCGCCGACGTCGGCCTCTCCCGCCGTTGCGACCGGCGTCAGCGCGGGCGGCTTCGTCGGAGCGGATGGAGCCGGAGCGGCTGGAGCGGGCGCGGCTGGGACCGGAGCGGCTGGGGCCGGAGCGGGAGCGGCGGGCACCGCGGGAGCCTCCGGCGGGGCGGCAGGTGCCGCCGCGGCCGCGGCGGGAGCCTGCTCGGGAGCCCCCGATTCCAGGAACGCGAGGATGTCTGTCTTCGTGACCCGGCCGCCGCGTCCGGTTCCCTGCACCTGGCCGGGGTCGACGCCGTGCTCGGAGGCGATGCGCGCGACGA
>JBOHAW010000136.1:0-11337 GCA_050697975.1 Gaiellaceae bacterium | reverse complement strand
GGCGCGCGCCGCTCGGGCTTCGCCTTGGGCTCCCGCTCCCGCTCGGGCTTCGGCTCCGGCGGCGGCGCTTCGCGCTCGGCGCGGCGGCGGACGTAGTCGGCCCAGCCGCCGTCGTAGGCGCGGAGGGCGCCGTCCTCGAGTGCCAGGGTCCGCTCGGCGACGGCGTCGAGCACGGCCCGGTCGTGGGAGACGAGCAGCACGGTTCCCGGGAAGGCCTCGAGGGCCGCCTCGAGCGCTTCCCGGCTCTCGAGGTCGAGGTGGTTCGTGGGCTCGTCGAGGAGCAGGAGGTTCGCTCCCGACGCGACGACGAGCGCGAGCGCGAGTCGCCGCCGCTCGCCGCCCGACAGCGCCGCGACCGGCTTCTCGTGCTCGTCCCAGCCCGAGAACAGGAAGCGCCCGAGCAGAGCCTGCGCCGCCGGACGCTGGAGCCCGGTCGCGGCCTGCGTGCACTCGAGCACGCTGCCGCGCTCGTCGAGCTCGACCTCGTGCTGGGAGAAGTACACCGGCCGGACGCCGTAGCCGAGCCGCGCCGCGCCTGCGAGCGGCTCTCGGCGGCCGAGCACGGTCTCGAGCAGGGTCGTCTTGCCGCTGCCGTTCGGGCCGACGAGCGCGACGTGCTCGCCGCGCTCGAGCGCGAACGTGGCGCCCGAGACGAGGGTGCGGCCGCCAACGCCGACGGACAGATCCTCGACCTCGACCACGGTACGGCCGCTGCGTGCCGGCTTGAGGAACTCGAAGCCGAGCGTCCGTCTGCCTGGCGCGGGAGCGTGGACACGCACCTTCTCGATGCGCTCGATCTGCTTGAGCTTCGACTGCGCCTGGCGCGACTTCGTCCCGTAGCGGAAGCGCGCGACGAAGCGCTCGAGCCGGGCGAGGTCCTCGGCCTGGCGCTCGGCCGTCTTGGCGGCGGCGAGCGCGCGCGCGGCCTTCTCCTCCCGCCAGACGTGCCAGGGCCCCGGGAAGAAGGTCGAGCGGCCGCGGTCGAGCTCCAGCACGGCGGTGCAGACGGCCTCGAGGAACCAGCGGTCGTGGGCCACGACGATCACGGCGGCGTCCAGCGAGGTGAGCTCGGACTCGAGCCACTCGAGGCTGGCCACGTCCAGGTGGTTCGTCGGCTCGTCGAGCAGCAGCAGGTCGGGGTCGCCGCCGAGCGCGCGAGCGAGCGAGGCGCGCGTGAGCTCGCCGCCCGAGAAGGTCTCGAGCGGACGGTCGAGGTTGTCGTCGGCGAATCCGAGCCCGCGCAGGACTGCCGTCTGCCGCTCCCGCCAGTCGTAGCCGCCGGCGTGCTCGAGCCGTGACTGCGCCTCCGAGTACCGCCGGAGAGTGGCGGCGCCGTGATCGCCCGAGGCCATCGCGCGCTCGAGCCGCCGCAACTCGTCCTCGAGCGCGAGCAGGTCCGCCGCACCTCCGAGCACGTACTCCCGCAGGGTCAGATCGCGCTCGAGCGGCGGCCGCTGATCGTGCAGCGCCACCCGCGTGCCCTTGGCGAAGGCGAGCTCGCCGCCGTGCAGCTCGGTCTCGCCGGAGAGCACGCGCAGCAGCGTCGTCTTGCCCGCGCCGTTCGGCCCGGAGAGCGCCACGCGGTCGTGCCGCTCGACCTTGAAGGAGACGCCGTCGAAGAGCGGGTCGCCGGCGAGCTCCTTGCGCAGGCTGGATGCGATCACCACAGCCATTGCGGGAAGCGTAGATCCCGTTTGACACGGCGCGCCGCGCGGGTGATCCTCGGGCTGCGACCATGGGAACCGAAGCGACCGTTCCGCCGGCACTGGCGCTGCCGGATGCCGTGCAGGGCTCGGACGAGCACCGCGCGATCACCACGATCCGGACGCTCGCGATGGACGCCGTCCAGGCCGCGAACTCCGGCCACCCTGGCACCCCGATGGCGATGGCGCCCGTCGCGTACTGCCTCTGGAACCGGATCATGCGCTTCGACCCCGAGGATCCGATCTGGCCCAACCGCGACCGCTTCGTCCTCTCGATCGGCCACGCCTCCATGCTGCTCTACGCGCTCCTGCACCTGACCGGGGTCAAGGCTGTGAACGCGAAGTACGAGACGCTCGGCGAGCTCGCGGTGCAGCTCGACGACATCAAGCGCTTCCGGCAGCTCGACTCGAAGTGCCCTGGACACCCGGAGTACCGCTGGACCTCCGGGATCGAGACGACCACCGGGCCGCTCGGACAAGGAGTGGCGACGAGCGTCGGCATGGCGATCGCGGGCAGGTGGATGGCCGCGTACTTCAACCGTCCGGACTTCGAGCTCTTCGACTACGACGTGTACGCGCTCGCGGGCGACGGCTGCATGATGGAGGGCGTCTCGGGCGAGGCCGCCTCGCTGGCCGGGCACCTGAAGCTCTCGAACCTCTGCTGGATCTACGACAACAACAGGATCACGATCGAGGGCAGCACCGCGTGGGCTTTCAGCGAGGACGTGGCGACGAGGTTCATCGGGTACGGCTGGAACGTGACGCGGGTGGGCGACGCGAACGACCTCGAGATGCTCGAGCGTGCCTACGGGACGTTCAGGAGCACGTCCGACCGGCCGACGCTGATCATCGTCGACAGCCACATCGCCTGGGGCGCGCCGACGAAGCAGGACACCCATGCCGCCCACGGCGAGCCGCTCGGCGAGGAGGAGATCCGGGCCACCAAGCGCGTCTACGGCTGGCCGGAAGATGCGAAGTTCCTCGTCCCCGACGGTGTCCGCGAGCACTTCCGGGAGGGGATCGGCGCCCGCGGCGGCGAGGCCCGCAACGCCTGGTTCGCGCGCTTCGAGGAGTACAGGCTGGCGCACCCGCAGCTCGCCGACGAGCTCGAGCGGATGCAGAAGCGCGAGCTGCCTGAGGGCTGGGATGCGAATCTGCCCGCGTTCGAGCCCGACGAGAAGGGCCTGGCCGGCCGCGAGTCCTCCGGCCAGGTGCTGAACGTGCTCGCACAGAACGTGCCGTGGCTGATGGGCGGGGCCGCCGACCTCGCGCCCTCGACCAAGACGCGGCTCACCTTCGAGGGTGCGGGCGACCTCACGGCCGAGGACTCCCTGGGCCGCAATTTCCATTTCGGCGTTCGGGAGCACGCGATGGGCTCGATCCTCAACGGGCTCTCGCTCTGCAAGATCCGCCCCTTCGGGGCGGGCTTCCTCATCTTCAGCGACTACTCGCGGGCGACGTTCCGGCTCGCCGCGATCATGGAGATCCCCGTCACATACGTCTTCACGCACGACTCGATCGGAGTCGGCGAGGACGGGCCGACCCACCAGCCGATCGAGCAGCTCGCCTCGCTGCGCGCCATCCCCGGGCTGATCACGCTGCGGCCGGCGGATGCGAACGAGGTCGTCGAGGCGTGGAAGGTGATCATGCGGCTGAACCACGAGCCGACCGTGCTCGTCCTCAGCCGGCAGGCCCTGCCGACGCTCGACCGCACGCGCTACGCCGCGGCGGAAGGGGCGCAACGGGGCGCGTACGTGCTGGCCGACGCCGAGGGCGGCGAGCCGGACGTCCTGCTGCTCGCGAGCGGAAGCGAGGTGTCGCTCTGCGTCGAGGCCTACGAGCGGCTGAAGGCCGAGGGCGTCCGGGCACGCGTCGTGAGCATGCCGTCCTGGGAGATCTTCGAGCACCAGGACGAGGCCTACCGGGAGAGCGTGATCCCCCCTGGCGTGACGGCGCGCGTCTCGGTCGAGCAGGCCTCGACCTTCGGCTGGCACCAGTACGTCGGGCCGAGCGGCCGCGCGATCGGCATGAGGACGTTCGGCGCGTCCGCCCCGCTCAAGGAGCTGCAGAAGAGGTTCGGCTTCACGGTCGACGCCGTCGTCGAGGCCGCGAAGGAGCAACGCGGCGTCGTCCGGGCCCCCGTGGCGTAGACAACGTCGGTTCAGGGGTCTGACCCCGGGGCATGTCCCCGTTCGCCACGTGGGAGCGGTTGGCCCGCTCCGCTGCGCGCTTGTCTGACCGCCGTGGCAGCTCCCCGGGCGTGTTAAGGGGTCTGACCCCCAGGCATGTCCTCTTTCGTCGCGGGCGCCCGTATCGTTTCCGGCGTGACCCGGGTGCTCGCTCTCGACGTCGGCACGTCCTCGGTGCGCGCGCGCGTGTACGACGAGCGGGGCGAGCACGTGCGCGGGGTGGAGGCGCAGACCCGGTACGAGGTCACTCACGGGCACGACGGGCGGGCCGAGTTCGATCCGGACCACCTCGTCGAGGCGACCACGGCGGCGCTCGAAGAGGCGCGCCGCGAGGCGGGCGACCCGGTCGAGGCCGTCGGCACGTCCTGTTTCTGGCACAGCCTGATGGCGGTGGACGCCCGCGGCCGCGCCCTGTCGCCGCTCGTCACCTGGCGCGACACGCGGTCGGTCGCCGCGGCAGAGCGCCTCGCAGGACTCGTCGATCCCGCGGCCGTGCACGCGCGCACGGGCTGTGTCGTCCACCCGAGCTACTGGCCCGCCAAGCTCCTCTGGCTGCGAGAGACCGAGCCCCAGCTCTTCCGCTCCGTGCACCGCTTCGTCTCGTTCGCGGACTACCTCTACGGCCGCCTCGCGGGGGACATGCGCACGAGCGTGTCGATGGCCTCCGGCACCGGTCTCCTGGATGTCAACGCCGGGACGTGGGACGACGAGCTGCTGGCGGCCGTGGGCGTGACGCCGGAGCGCCTGCCCGAGATCTCGGACGAGCCGGCCGCCGCGGGCGAGCCGTGGTTTCCGGCGATCGGCGACGGCGCCTGCTCGAACGTCGGCGCGGGCTGCACGACCCCGGACCGGGCCGCGCTCATGATCGGCACCTCCGGGGCCTACCGCGTCGCATTCCAGGCGGAGCGTGCCGAGCCGCGTCCCGGCCTCTTCCTCTATCGGCTCGACGGCCGCAGCTTCGTCGAGGGCGGCGCGCTGTCCGACGGCGGCAACCTCTACGCGTGGCTCGCGCAGACGCTGCGGCTCCCGGAGGCCGCGGGGCTCGCCGACGCGGAGCCCGCTGCCCACGGCCTCACCTTCCTGCCGCTCCTCGGCGGTGAGCGCAGCCCCGGCTGGAACGGCCGCGCCCGCGGTGCGATCGCGGGGCTCAGCTTCGACACGACTCCCGCGCACATCCTCCAGGCGGCCCTGGAGGGGATCGCCTACCGCTTCGCCGAGCTCGCCGATCTGCTGCCCGAGGTGCGCGAGGTGGTCGCCACTGGCCACGCCCTGCACGCGAATCCGACGTGGGTGCAGATCCTCGCCGACGTGCTCGCCCGGCCGGTCACGCTCTGCGAGGTCGACGAGGCCTCGGCGCGGGGCGCTGCGGTGGTCGTGCTCGAGCGTCTCGGCCACGCGCCGCCCCAGGCGCCGTCCGGCCGTGCGTTCCTCCCGCGGGCCGAGCGGTCAGAGGCGTATCGTCTGGACCGAGACCGCCAGCGCAGTCTCTACCGCTGCGTGACCTGAGCGGTGGCGGCGCCGACCAGCCGGCGAGCCGCCGCGGCGATGCTCTCGGCGTCGATCCCCGCCGCAGCGAGCAGCTCGGCCGGCTTGCCCGACGTGGGCAGCTCCCGCACCGCGAGCTTCGTCACCCGCGGCAGCTCGCCGCTCTCCGCGAGGGCCGCCAGCACCGCGTCGCCGAGTCCTCCCTCCGCCCAGTGGTCCTCCACGGTCACGATCCGGCCGCCAGTCACCTGGGCCGCCTCGCGCAGCGTCGCCGTGTCGAGCGGCTTGACGGAGTAGAGGTCGATCACGCGCGCCGCGATCCCCTCCTCCTCGAGCAGGTCGGCCGCCGACAGCGCCTCGTGCAGCGTGATGCCGGCGGCGACGATGGTGATCTCGTCGTCCTCCGTCGAGCGCACGACCCTGCTGCCGCCGATCGCGAAGTCCTCGTCCGCGCCGTACAGGACGGGAGTGGCGCCCCGCGTCGTGCGCAGGTAGACGACGCCGTCCCGTTCGGCCATCCCGGCCACGAGCCGCGCGGTCTGGTTCGCATCGCACGGGTAGAGCACGGTGCTGCCGTGAACGGCCCGGAACGCGGCGATGTCCTCGAGGCCCATCTGCGAGGGGCCGTCCTCGCCGATCGAGACGCCGGCGTGGGAGCCGCAGAAGCGGACGTTCGCCCTGCTCACCGCCGCCATGCGCACGAAGTCGTACGCGCGCGTCAGGAAGGCGGCGAACGTCGAGACGAAAGGAACCCAGCCGCGCACCTGGAGCCCGATCGCGGCCGCGACGAGTTGCTGCTCGGCGATGTACATCTCGAAGTACCGATCGGGGTGCGCCTCCTTGAAGATCTCGGCGTACGTCGAGTTGCTCACCTCGCCGTCCAGCGCCACGACGTCGCCCCGGGCACCACCGAGCGCCGCCAGCGCCTCGCCGTACGCCTTCCGCGTCGCCACCTCGTCCCCCAGCTCGTACCGCGGGAGCTCGAGCCTGCCGGCCTCGGGCTCCGCCGCCCGCCCACCCTGCTCGGGCCGTGCGACCTCGATGCGGAGGTCGCGCACCCCGCCCAGCTCCTCGACCGCGGCCTCGGGGTCGTCGAGCGCCTTGCCGTGGAATCCGTCCTTGTTCTCGACCGCCGCGACGCCCTTGCCCTTCAGCGTCCGGGCCACGATCACGGTCGGTTGCCCGGAGGTGGCGGCCGCCTCGGTGTACGCCCGGTCGATCTCCTCCACGTCGTGCCCGTCGATCGCGATCGCCTTCCAGCCGAACGCCTCGGCGCGGCTCGTGTACGAGTCGAGCTCCCAGCCGTGCATCGTCTCGCCGCGCTGGCCGAGCCGGTTGACGTCGATGATCGCGGTCAGGTTGTCGAGGCCCGAGTGCGCCGCGTGCTCGAGCGCCTCCCACATCGATCCTTCGGCCATCTCGCTGTCGCCGCAGAGCGCCCAGATGCGGTAGGGGAGCCGATCGAGCCGCTTCCCGGCCAGCGCGACCCCGACCGCGATCGGCAGTCCCTGCCCGAGCGAGCCGGTGGCCACGTCGACCCAGGGCAGCGCAGGCGTGGGGTGTCCCTCGAGGCGGCTCCCGAACGTACGGAAGCTGAGCAGCTCCTCGTCGGAGATCGCGCCCACCGCCTTGTAGAGCGCGTAGACGAGGGGCGAGGCGTGCCCTTTCGAGAAGATCAGGTGATCGTTCCCCGGGTTCTCCGGGTCGTCGAAGTCGTAGCGCAGGTGCTTGTCGGCGAGCACCGCGATCAGATCGGCCGCCGACATCGACGACGTCGGATGCCCGGACTTCGCCGCAGCGCTGCAGCGAACGGAATCGACGCGCAACTGCTGTCCGAGCTCGCGCCAGCGGTCGACCTGCTCCATGCGCCCTAGTCTACGGACCGCCGCCGGTCGGCCCCTCGGTTGTAACGTAGGTTCCTGTGAAGGTCGCGGTCGCGTTCGACCATCGCGGGATCGATCTCCGGCAGCGCGTGCTGACGCTCCTCGACGAGCTCGGCCACGAGGTGATCGACCTCGGGACCGACCGGCCCGAGCCGCGCATCGACTACCCGGACAAGTCCCGGGAGATCGGTGAGGCCGTCCGCTCGGACCGGGCGGAGCGGGGCATCCTCGTGTGCTCGTCCGGGGTCGGCGCGGCGATCGCGGCCTGCAAGCTTCCCGGCATCCGGGCCGCCATCTGCCACGACGTCTACTCCGCCCACCAGGGGGTAGAGCACGACGACATGAACATCCTCTGCCTGGGCTCGGAGATCGTCGGCGGCGAGCTGGCGGCCGACCTGATCCGGGCCTTCCTGAACGCGCGCTTCGACGGCGGCGAGCGCTACGTGCGGCGCTTGCAGAAGATCCACGAACTCGAAAGGATGAACTGGGATGACTGAGACCCCGCTCCAGCAGCTTGCCCGCCACGGGCAGAGCGTCTGGCTCGACTACCTCTCGCGCGACCTCGTCCACGGGGGCGAGCTCGAGCGCATGACACGGGAGCACGGCATCGTCGGCGTGACCTCGAATCCGACCATCTTCCAGAAGGCGATCTCGTCCGGGAGCGCCTACGACGAGCAGATGCAGGAGCTGATCGAGGGCGGCGAGGACAGCCCGGAGGTGCTCTTCCGCCTGCTCGCCGTGCGCGACATCCAGGATGCCTGCGACCTCCTTCGCCCGACCTGGGACGGAGGCAAGGGCCAGGACGGCTATGTCTCGCTCGAGGTGAATCCGAAGCTCGCCTACGAGAGCGAGGCGACGGCCGAGCGCGCCAAGCTGCTCTGGGACCTCGTCGACCGGCCGAATCTACTCGTCAAGATTCCCGCGACGAAGCCCGGGCTGCCTGCGATCGAGGAGTCGATCGCCGCCGGTGTCTCGATCAATGTCACGCTCATCTTCTCGCTCGCGCGCTACGACGCCGTCGTCGAGGCATACCTGCGCGGGCTCGAGCGCCTCGTCGCGGGAGGCGGCGACCCCACGCACGTCGCCTCGGTCGCGAGTTTCTTCGTCTCCCGTGTCGACACCGAGGTCGACCGCCGGCTCGACGAGATCGGCGGCGACGCGAAGAGGCTCAAGGGCTCACTCGCAGTCGCGAACGCGAAGCTGGCCTACCAGCACTTCCAGCGGTTCTTCGCCGGCGACCGCTGGGAAGCCCTCGCCTCCAAGGGCGCGACGAAGCAGCGCTGCCTGTGGGCCTCGACGTCGGTCAAGAACCCCGACTACCGCGACACCCTCTACGTCGAGGAGCTGATCGGGCCCCAGACCGTGAACACGATGCCGCAGGAGACGATCGAGGCGTTCGAGGATCACGGCAAGGTGGCCGACACGCTCGACGCCGGTATCGACGAGGCGCAGCAGGTGTTCGAGGACGTGGCCGCGGCCGGCGTCGACCTCGCGGACGTCTGGCTCACGCTGGAGGAGGAGGGCGTCCAGAAGTTCGTCGACTCGTTCGAGGAGTTGCTCGAAGGAGTGCGGGTCAAGCGGGGCGAGCTCGTCTCCGCGTGAGCCCGGCCGAGCTCGTCGAGCGAATCTGGGCGCGGGACGCCACGGTCTGGACCGGGTCGGACGAGGCCCGCTGGCTCGGCTGGCTGGACGAGCCCGGACGGATGCGGGAGCGCCTCGCCGAGATCGAGCGCCCGGACGTCGATGCATGCGTGCTGCTCGGGATGGGCGGGTCGAGCCTGGCCCCGGAGGTGCTGCGGCGCACGTTCGGCGCCGAGGGCTTCCACGTGCTCGACACGACTCACCCGCGGGCGATCCGCGCGCTCGAGCAGCAGCTCGACCCGGAGCGGACGCTGTTCGTCGCCGCCTCGAAGTCGGGCTCGACGCTCGAGACGCGCTCGCACCTCGACTACTTCTGGGAGCGGGGCGGCAGGTTCGCGGCGATCACCGACCCGGGCTCGAGCCTCGAGGCGCTGGCGCGTGAGCGCGGGTTCGAGGCGATCTACCCGGGCGAGCCGACGATCGGCGGCCGCTACTCCGCCCTCTCGCCGTTCGGGATCGTGCCGGCGGCGCTGATGGGCCTCGACGCCGGCGCCCTGCTCGAGCGCGCGGAGGAGATGGCCGACGCCTGCAGGGGCGAGTCGAGCCCCGGGCTCGAGCTCGGTCTCCAGCTCGGCGAGGGCTGGCGCGAAGGCCGCGACAAGGTCTGCCTCGACGGCGGCGAGGGCTTCGGCCTCTGGGCCGAGCAGCTGATCGCGGAGTCGACGGGCAAGGAGGGCAAGGGCCTCGTCCCGGCTCCGGGCGAGTCGGCGGACGGCCCCGACCGCCAGGGCGCCGAGGTCCGGCTCGGCGACCCGTACGACCTCGGCGCGGAGTTCTTCCGCTGGGAGTTCGCCGTGGCCGTCGCCGGAGCGATTCTCGAGATCAACCCCTTCGACCAGCCGAACGTCCAGGAGGCGAAGGACCGGACGGCGGCGGTGCTCGACTCCGGCGAGGATCCCCCGCTCGAGCCCGACGGCTCGGTCGACGACCTGCTCGCCGGGGCGAAGGAGGGCGACTACGTCTGCATCCAGGCTTTCATCGACCCCGCGGCGGAGGCGAGACTCGAGTCGCTGCTCGCGAAGGCGCACGAGACGGGATGCGTCGTCACGCACGGCCTCGGCCCGCGCTACCTGCACTCGACCGGGCAGCTCCACAAGGGCGGGCCGAACACCGGGCTCTTCATCCAGGTCGTGGACGACACCGGCGAGGAGCTGCCCATCCCGGGTAAACCGTTCGGCTTCGGCCGGCTGATCCGCGCGCAGGCCGCAGGAGACTTCGAATCGTTGAAGGAGCGTGGCCGGCGGGTCGCGCGCGTCCGATTGGAGGATGTGTCATGAAGCTCGGCATGGTTGGTCTGGGCCGGATGGGCGGCAACATGGTCAAGCGCCTGGAGGGCGACGGCCACGAGGTCGCAAGCTACGCGCACTCGGGCGGCGGGACGGCCGAGACGCTCGAGGAGCTCGTCGAGCAGCTCGAGGCGCCGCGCGTCGTCTGGCTGATGATTCCCGCCGGCGCGCCGACCGAGGAGTCCTTCCAGTCGCTGCTCGGGCTGCTCGATCCGGGCGATCTGATCGTCGACGGCGGCAACTCGAACTTCCGCGACTCGCAGCGGCGTGCCGGCGAGGCGAAGGAGAGGGGGATCAAGTTCGCAGACGCCGGAGTCTCGGGCGGCGTCTGGGGCCTGACCGAGGGGTACTGCCTGATGGCCGGAGGCGACGACGACGCGATCGCGATGGTCGAGCCGGCCTTCGTCACGCTCGCGCCGACCGACGGCTACGCGCACGTCGGCTCCGCCGGCGCCGGCCACTTCACGAAGATGGTCCACAACGGGATCGAGTACGGGATGATGCAGGCCTACGCCGAGGGCTTCGAGATCCTGCGCGCATCCGAGTTCGACCTCGACCTCCACGAGATCAGCGGCATCTGGCGCTACGGCTCCGTCGTCCGCTCGTGGCTGCTCGACCTGGCGCACGCCGCCTTCGAGCAGGAGGGCACGGACCTCGAGCGCATCGCTGGCTACGTCGAGGACTCCGGCGAGGGCCGGTGGACGATCTTCGAGGCGATCAACGAGAACGTGCCGGCCCCCGTGATCACGGCCTCGCTCTTCGCTCGCTTCGCTTCGCGGCAGGACGAGTCTTTCGCCGCCAAGGTGAACGCGGCGCTGCGCAACCAGTTCGGCGGCCACGCCGTCAAGACCGAATGACCGCGACCGCACAAATAGCCCGCGAGGCCGCCGAGAACCCGCTCCTCGAGGGGCTGCGTCTGCGGCGGACGCCCGAGCCCTGCGCGATCGTCATCTTCGGCGCCTCCGGTGACCTGACGCGCCGGAAGCTGCTCCCGGCGCTCTACTCGCTCGCCTATCGGCGGCTGCTCCCCGACGAGACCTCGATCGTCGGCGTGGCGCGCTCGGACCAGTCCACGGAGGACTTCGTAGAACAGATGAAGGAGGCGGTGAAGGAGCACGCGCGCGATCCCTTCCGGGACGACGTCTGGGAG
>JBOHAW010000135.1:0-11868 GCA_050697975.1 Gaiellaceae bacterium | reverse complement strand
GCGGACAGACGTCGACGTAGTCGACGCCGTCGGGCGAGAACTGAATCGCGTGCTCGCCCATCAGGAGCGAGCGCTCGCAGATCGCGCAGGTTCGCGTTGCTGTTGAACGCGTCACTCGCATCCCGCGACTGTAGCGATTTGCAGCCGAATCAATGCGTCGTCGCGGCCTCTCGCTCGCGCTTCGTCGTCTCGATCACCTTCTGCGCGACGTGAGCGGGAACCTCCTCGTAGCGCAGGAAATGCATGGAGTAGTCGCCGCGGCCGCCCGTGATCGAGGTCAGCGTCTGGAGGTAGGTGAGCATCTCCGCCATGGGAACCTCGGCCTTGATCGTCGTCATTCCCGAGGCGGGCTCCATCCCGTGCAGCCGCCCGCGCCGGGAGTTGAGATCGCCGTTGACGGAGCCTACGGCCTCGTCGGGGACGGTGATCTCGACCTCCATGATCGGCTCGAGCAGCACGGGATCCGCCCGCTCGTAGGCGGCCTTGAAGGCCATGGAGCCTGCGATCTTGAACGCCATCTCCGACGAGTCGACGGTGTGGTACGAGCCGTCCACGAGCAGTACACGCACGCCCTGCACGGGCGCCCCGGCGAGCTCTCCGTGCAGCATCGCCTCCTGGATCCCCTTGTTCACCGCGGGACGGAAGCTCTGGGGAATGACCCCGCCGACGATCTTGTCCACGAACTCGTAGCCCGTGTGGCCCTCGATCGGCTCGAGCACGATGTGGCAGTCGCCGAACTGGCCGCGCCCGCCCGTCTGCTTCTTGTAGCGGCCCTGGGCGCGCGACTCGGTGCGGATCGTCTCCAGGTACGGCACCCGCGGCTGGTGCAGGTCGACGTCGACGCCGAACCGCCGGTGGAGCCGTTCGACGGCCACCTCGACGTGCATCTGGCTCATGCCCGAGAGGAGCTGCTCGCCCGTCTGCTGGTCGCGCCGCAGCACGAGGGTCGGGTCCTCCTCCGACAGGCGGCGCAGCGAGGCGGCCACCTTCTCCTCGTCGCCCTTGGCCTTGGGCGTGACCGCGAAACTCATCACCGGCTCGGGGAAGCCGATCTCGGGCGGGTCGAGCGCGTGCTCGGCGTCGAGCAGCAGGTCGCCCGTCATCGTCTCCTTCAGCTTCGCCACGGCGCCGATGTCGCCGGGCCCGAACTCGGGCGTCTGGGTGTGCTCCTTGCCCTGGAGCGCGAGCAGCGTGCCGACGCGCTCCTTCCCGTGGTTGCGCGCGTTCACCACGGTCGAGTCGCTCTTGAGCGAGCCCTTCAGCACCCGGAAGACGTTGATGCGGCCGGCGAACGGGTCGGCGATCGTCTTGAAGACGAAGGCGGCGTTCGCGGGGGCCTCGAGCTCGATCGGCGCCCCCTTCTTCGCCGGCGACGGCACTCCCTCGACGAGCAGGTCGAGCAGTGCGGTCGTGCCGAGGTTCTTCGAGGCCACCCCGCACGCGACCGGAAAGACCTCGCCGCGCGTGACGGCGTCCTTGAGCGCGTGGGCGACCTCCTCGGCGTCGAGCTCCTGCCCGTCCAGGTAGCGCTCCATCAGGCCCTCGTCCGTCTGGACGACCTCGTCGAGCAGCTTCTCGCGGTACATCGTGACGAGGTCGGCCAGCTCGGAAGGGATCTCGGTCGGCCCATCCTCGCGCTGTCCCTCCGGGCTCATGTAGGCGCACATGTGCAGGAGGTCGACGATGCCCGTGAGCTCGTGCTCGGCCCCGATCGGCAGGTGCACGGCCACGCAGCGCTCGGACAGCTGGGCGCGCAGAGCCTCGAAGACGCGGAGGAAGTCGGCGCGCTCCCGGTCGAGCATGTTCACGAAGAGGACGCGCGCGAGCCCGAGCTCGTCGGCTCGCTTCCACATCCGGCTCGTGCCCACCTCGACGCCCATGACGCCGCTGACGCAGAAGAGCCCTCCCTCGACCACGCGCAGGGCCGCGATCCCGTCGCCCTGGAAGCCGGGGTCGCCGGGCGCGTCGATGAGGTTGATCTTGCGGCCTTGCCACTCGACGTGGCAGAGCGCGGCCGAGAGGGACATCTGCCGCTTGCGCTCCTCGTCGTCCCAGTCGGCCACGGTCGACCCGGCCTCGACCGTGCCGAGCCGGTTGATCGCTCCAGACTGGAACAGCATTGCCTCGACGAGCGAGGTCTTGCCCGTGCCGCGGTGCCCCACGACGGCGACGTTGCGGATCTTTCCCGGCTCGAGTGCGGCCATGCGCGACGTTCCTCCTCTGTCTGGGCGGTTTGGGGGCCGATCTTATCCGGCCCCCGTCGCGGGTTTCGCGCTACTCGACCGCGCGCGCCGGCGTACCGGAGAGGCGTGCCTTCAAGCGCAGGATCGCCTTCGTGTGCAGCTGCGAGACGCGCGACTCCGTGACGCCGAGCACCTCGCCGATCTCGCGCAGCGTCAGCTCCTCGTAGTAGTAGAGCGTGACGACGAGCTTCTCGCGCTCGGGCAGGCGCGCGATCGACTCGCCGATCGCCTCCTTCAGCTCGGTCTGCGCGAGGGCGGACTGCGGGTTCGGCCCCTGCGTGTCCTCGATCGTGTCGATGAGCGCGATCTGGTCGCCCCCGGCCGAGACCGTCCACAGCTCGTCCAGGGCGGCGATCGAGGTGCGGGAGATCTCGCTCAGGCTCTCGTCGAGCTCCTCCTGGGTAAGGCCGAGCTTGCCGGAGATCTCCTCGTCGGTCGGGGCCCGGCCGAGCTTCGACTCGAGCTCGGCGATCGCGCGCTCGATGTCGCGCGCACGCGACCGCACCGAGCGCGGAACCCAGTCCATCGAACGCAGCTCGTCGATGATCGACCCCTTGATGCGCGAGATCGCGTAGGTCTCGAACTTGATGTCGCGCGAGGGGTCGAAGCGCTCGATCGCGCCGATCAGTCCGAGGAGGCCGTACGAGACGAGATCGTCGTCGTCGACGTGCGCGGGCAGGCCGCTGCCCAGGCGGCCGGCCACGTACTTGACGAGCGGCGCGTAGGTGAGGATGAGGCGGTCGCGGATCCTCTGATCGCCCGAGCGGCGGTACTCGAGCCAGAGACTCTGGGTGTCCTCGACGGCCACGAAGGAGAGAATACGGGCTGGCGCGGCGATTTCCTCAGTGCTACCTGAGGGCGCGCGTGGCCATGCCAATCAGCCACAGCGCGAGCGCGGCGGCCGCGATCGCGATCGGCCAGACGCCCGCGCCGCCCGCCGCGAAGGCGATCCCCGTGAACAGCGCCGCCAGGAATGCGAACAGCACGCCGAGGGCGCGGCGCTGCGAGGGCGCGGCCACGTCGGGACACTACTCGCCGAGTACAATGCGCGGCCGAACCGCAGAGGGGCGTAGCTCAACTGGCAGAGCACCGGTCTCCAAAACCGGGGGTTGCAGGTTCGAGTCCTGCCGCCCCTGTGGGCCAGTTCAAGCGGGAAAACGCCCCACTAGCGGGCGTTTCCCTTCTCAAGGCGCCTTTCGTTAACCGCTGGAAACCGCTGGAGAATGGGCTCCCTGGCGCGCAGCTGCCGGGCAGTCGACAATGCCGCGGCGAAGCTGCTCGCGAGGGACGCCGAATACGCGCGCGAGGAGGCGGTCGGGAACGGTCCGCTGGAGCAGGGTCGAGCCGAGACCGGCTCGACCGACGAGCGCCGCAGCGGCGGCCCCGCCAACGATCCCGCCGACTGCTCGCGCCGAGTTGAGGAAGCCGACGCCCGACTCGCCCAGGCCAAGGAGCTCGATTGCGCTCCACCGGCGCTCCTTTCACGCCGCATTCTCGCTCCCGCATCGCCGCAAGCGAGAGCTCGGCGACACCGAGATGAAGGCCCCGGCGCCACAGTCGTGCACATTTCGCATGCCTTCGTCCCAGGACATCGCAGCGACCTCGCAGGGTACGAGCGCGTCACCGCCCCAACAGCGGAGCCGGCCCTGGCCGGGATGATCCTCCACGTCGCCGGCCCGACCGACGAGGGCTTCCGAATCATCGACGTCTGGAGAGCGAAGAGGCATGGGAACGCTTTCAGGCCGAGCGCGCGATCGCCGCCCTCGGCGGCCCCCGGTCGCTTCCAACCCACGTTCCGCGACTTTCGGGCGCCCCCACTCCTCTCGACCGGACCTCCACCGGGACTCGACTGTGGCTGAACCGCGAGGGCTCAGTCTGGAGGCGCAGGTTGATCGAGAGGAGCAAGACGATGCACTACCCGGACTACGTCACACGGCTGCAGCTCGTCCGCGAGCACCAGGCCGAGCTCCGGAAGCAGGCGCAGCGGCCCCAACGTGAGCAGGACACGGAGCGCCTGCTGACGAAGGCTGTGCTGAGCCGAGCGCCCGTCGACCGGCTGACGATCCGTAAGTGGCTGAGCTGGCGCCGCCGCCGCACGCTCCGGGCGGCGCAGGCGTGGCGGCCAAGCGGCGGGTGCACCGATGGACGAGCAAAGCCGAGCAACCGACTCGGCGCAGATCGCGCGCCGCCTGGGGCTGAGCGAGCAGCTCATCCGCAGGCTCCAGGCGCGTGGCGCGCGGCGCAGATTCGAGCTCGGCGAGGCGGAGATCCGGCGGCGGCTGAGAGGAACGCCATGAAGCATGCGAAAAGGATCCGCCTCAGGCCAGTGCTGGCCGCAGCCGCCACGCTGGCAGTAGCGGCGACGTTGCTGGTGGTGGCCTCGACGGCTCCGGCGGGCAGCCACGCCGTGAGGTTGACGAGCTCGGCGACGCTCGACCCACGCGCCCTCGCACACGCCCGGAAGATCCGCTTCGAGATCACCGCCCGCTACGTCCGGCCGCACGGCCCGAAGCTCGTCGTTACGGAAGCCTCCTCCACCGGCGTCATCGAGTCGTTCACCCTCTTGACGGTCCGCCTGGACGATGCGCGAACAGTTCCGGCCGACAACGGGGTCTACTTCGCAATCTGCCCTGTCCGCGCCACCTGCCCTTACCCGGCGCGCCGATTTGCCCGGCCCGCGGCAGACTTTCTGCCCCGTCGGCAGGCGCTCGAGCTTGCGCTTCGCACCTTCCTCGATACGTCCGCCACCGTCGTCGCCGTCTCGCTCCCCACCCCACGCTTCATCCTCTTCGTCGTCGAGCGGGACGAGCTGGCGCGAGAAGTGGATATGCCGGCCTTGGCCAGCGCGCTGAGCGGCGATCCGGCGCACGCTCCCGCTGCGTGGCTGCACGGGGTCGTCGACCAGGTCACCCGCCCGCGAACGTTCGTTCCACTTGGAATCGAGCCGACCTCAACCGGAGGAGACACCTTCACGGCCATGCCTCGCTGGCCGAGCGTGCGCGTTGACGGTGAGGACAGCTCAGCGATAGCGGCTGCAGCCGCGCCGAGCTTGTTCGAGTCCAAGCCGAGCTAGCCTCCAGCCAGCGCTCGAGCTCGCGCCCGGAGACGAGCCACCTTCCGCCCGCGACGGATCAGCCGCAGCTCCGGCCGGACGTGCTCGTCGAAGTAGTCCGCCGAGACGCCGATCGCCTCGGCGGCTTCCGCCGGCGCGCGCAGGGTCAACCGCGGGACCGGGAGCGAGTCGTTCACGACCGCTCGTCCTCCCGCCGGCGGTCGCTCGCGCTTGCAGCACCCGGACGCGCTCCGGCGACCCGTACAAGCCGAACTGCATCCGCAGCTACGACACGCGGTCATCGACCCTCCCGATTCGCCGCAGTCGGGCGAGACGCCGATCGCTTTAGGGGGCAGGCCGTTCACGGCGCGCTGCCCAGAGCGCTGTTCGAAGCTCGCTGACGTCCCACAGGACGAGGCGAGCGGAAACTGTAGGACACTCCGCTCGTTAGGTACCTCTGATGAATCAACTCGCCCGGCGCATCCAGCGTACGTATCTGACCTTGTTGCTCGGCAATACGCTGGCCGCGTCGTTCATCTGGGGGATCAACACCCTGTTCCTGCTCGACGCCGGCCTCAGCAACCTGGAGGCATTCGCCGCGAACGCCTTCTTCACCGCCGGCATGGTGGTCTTCGAGGTGCCGACCGGCGTGGTCGCCGACACCTGGGGCCGGCGCGTGTCGTATCTGCTCGGCACGGTCACCCTAGCCGCGTCGACGCTCCTCTACTACCTGCTGTGGCAGATCGAGGCGCCGTTCTGGCAGTGGGCGGTGGTGTCGATCCTGCTCGGACTGGGCTTCACCTTCTTCTCGGGCGCGGTCGAGGCCTGGCTCGTCGACGCCCTTGGCTTCGCCGGGTACGAGGGCGGCCTGGAGGTCGTGTTCGGCCGGGGCCAGATGATCGCCGGCGCCGCGATGCTCGGCGGCTCCGTCGCGGGCGGGGTGATCGCGCAGGCCACCTCACTCGGCGTGCCGTTCGTGCTGCGGGCGGGCGTTCTCGTGCTGATGTTCGCCGTCGCCTTCCGGCTGATGCACGACCTCGGCTTCGAGCCGGAGCCCGGGCAGCGGCCGCTGCGAGCGATGCGCGGTGTGTTCGTCACGTCGCTCGACCACGGGCTGAGGAATCCGCCGGTTCGCTGGGTCATGCTGGCGGCGCCGTTCGTCTCCGGCGTGGGCTTCTACACCTTCTACGCCCTTCAGCCCTACCTGCTGGAGCTCTACGGCGACAGCGAGGCGTATGCCGTCGCCGGTCTGGCTGCCGCCATCGTCGCCGGCTCGCAGATCCTGGGCGGCTATGCGGCGCCGAGGATCCGCGGCCTGTTCAAGAGACGCACCTCGGCGCTGATCCTGGGGACGTCGGCGAGCGCGTTGACGCTGGTGCTGCTCGGGCTGACCGATCTCTTCTGGCTCGCGCTCGCGCTCCTGGTGGTCTGGGGCCTGATCTTCGCCGCCGACATGCCGATCCGCCAGGCCTACCTGAACGGGATGATCCCGTCCAAGCAGCGCGCGACCGTGCTGTCGTTCGACTCCCTGATGGGCAGCACCGGCGGCGTCGTGATCCAGCCGGTCCTGGGCAAGGCGGCCGATGTCTACAGCTACTCGACGTCGTACGTCTTCGGCGCCGCCTTCCAGCTGCTCGCCGTCCCGTTCCTGGTGCTCAGCCGTCGCGAGCGCTCCACCTCCGACATCGCGGTCGATCCGCCGGCCACGACCGAGTCACCCGGCTGAGCCTGCCGGGATTGTCACTTGACACCGAACCGCTCAGGGACGACCCTTTTTTGGACCGCGGGCGGATGAGAGGTGGAGGAGGAAGGCGTCAGAGGCGACCCTGTCCACGGCGAACAGGCTGAGCGGGTTGCCGACGAATCGATCGGCCGCCTCGACGCGCGCTTGATGGCGGCCTACACGAACGCTTACCTCAGTCTCCGCTGGTTCGATCCAGCCCGGCCGCACGTCTCTCTCCACGTTCGCAAGCACTTGAACCGGCTGCTCGAGGGGTATCTCGCGCGGGCGCAGGTACCAGGGGACCCGCTCCACGAATGGCTGGGTCAGCGAATCGATCTCATTCCTGAAAACGCAGGTGACATCGGCGAGACCGAACGTCTATGAGCTAGAGGAGAAGCTCTTTCGACAAGCCGGAAGACCCCGGCCCGGCGAGCTACAGCTCGATGTCATCGGGTGGTTCGGCCTCGCTGGACTCTTTCTAACCGCAGGTGGGGATGGCGCGGAACTCCCGCGCCCTGACTGCTTCGAGCGCCTCAAGCGCAGCCCGCCACGGACGAAGGCGCCGGCTGGACCGACGCCTTCGTCACGCGAGCGGTGCTGCTCAGACGGGAATTGTCAGCCGTTCTCCCAGCGATCGGCGGTCCTGTTCCAGCGCTGGCAGGTGACGTTCGTCATCGTCACGCCCGGTGCGACCCGGTCGCCGATCCCGGTGCACGGTGCAGACGCGGCGTACCCGTTGCAGATCGGGTCGGTCCCGTCGGTGCGGCCGGAGCGGAACATTGCGCCGGTGATGTCGCCCGACGTGCCGGTGTTGGTGAACAGCGAGTGGTTGCAGGCGATGTACTTGCCGCGGACGACGTCGATGTTCGTCGGGGCGTAGCCCGCCACGCTCGAGTAGAAGACCGCCCCGCCCGCGCCCTGGCAGGTGGAACGCCCGGCGTCGTAGTCGCCGACGCTGAAGTCGACGAACGTGATGTTGCGGCCGCCCTGGAGCTGCACGCCGTCCTGGTGCTCGCTGGAGGTGTACTTGGGCCCGCAGTCGACGTGGCCGGTGAGCTGGATGCTGCTGGTGTAGCCGGCCTGCTGGCGCACCTTGACCGCATCGACCCCGGGCCCATAGGTGCGCCCGTCGCCCTTCACGTCCACGATCAGGTCGATGCTGTTCGGATCGCTGTCCCCCGCGCAGCCGCTGAACAGGTCGAGCGCGCCCTGCTCGCCGAAGAGCCTGCCCGGCGTGAAGTTGAGCACGACCTTGAGCGGCAGCCTTCCGTAGCTGGAGAGGGCTCTGTTGCACAGAAACCGGCTGTCCGTGAACGTCAGCGTCGTCCCCGGCACGCATCCTGAGGTACTGGCGACCGTGCAGGAACCACTCGGAGGCGGCGGCGGCGGGGGTGGCGGCGGGGGTGCCGCGCCGTTCCGGAGCGCGACGAGCTGGCCGATCGCACAACCGCTCACTGCGCTCGAGGTCGTGGTGACCGTGCCGGTCGCGCCCGCGCTCGGCCGGATCAAGTCGAGCCCCAGCGTCGCCGCCGGCGACGTGCTGCTGCTCGCGATCGAGTAGCGCCACGTCGTCCCCGACGGCGTCGTGACGGCGCTCGTCCCGCTGCGGCCGAAGGAGCCCGCGACGAGTGTGTCGGCAGCTGTGGTCGTGACCGACGGCGCAACGGCGTCGAGGGAGTCGACCCGCGTGCCGCCGCTGCTCGCGACGACCGGCGAGGCGGCGTCGGCGCCTCGGTAAGCGACGATTCCGGCCGAGGCGCTCGCGGCCCGGTCGAACGTCCACTGGGTCGAAGGCGGCTCAGACGAGCCGGCGGCGCGAACGTACAGCGCCTGCGTCATCTGCGTCGCGGGCAGGATGCAGGTGTCGCGCCGGACGAACGTCCATCCGACCGGCGTCGTGATCGGCGCAGCGGCGCCGAAGCGCGCGGTGACGGTGGCGACGAGGACGTCGCCGGCGACGGTGCCGGCGGGCTTGGCGACGGACACCGACGTCGAGGACGCCACGGCGGCGGTCTGCGTGGCGACGGCCGCCGAGGCGGCTGTCGCGTAGGGGGTGACGACCAGGGCGGCCGAGATTCCGGCCGCGAGCGCTCCGAGCGTGCGGAGGCGATGGGCAATGCGGTTGGACGTGGGTGCGGCTCCCACGGGCTCCCTCCTTGTGAGGTGATCTGTGCGGCGAGCCGCCCCGGAACGCCCGCGTGGCGCCACGTCCGACGAGTCGGCGTGGGCAACGGGCGCATAGACCCCTGGGCAGCCAGCGCGCTTCTGGCGCCGGCCACCTTAGCGCAGAAATCGCGCGTCATTCGGATTCCGTGTCAGGCGGCGCTGACGGAGAGCTCGTGCGCCTCGCGCACGGGCACGGGCGATGCCAGGCGGCACTCGACCCTGAGCCCGTCGTAGGCGCACGCGCTCCACCCTGCGCTCGCGCTCACTCGAACGTGCACGCGCACCGGCGCGGCAGGCGCCGGTGCGAGCGCGAACGACACCTTCGCGATCAGATCGGGATGCTCGGCGGCGAAGCCGTAGCGGACGTCCCGCACGTCGAAGCCGCTGATCTCGCCCGGGGAGACGGGATCGGGTGCGGTCCAGGCCTGTCCCGCCGAGGCGCACGAGACGACGACGAGGAGCGCGCTGAGACGCCGGAGCCGCAGAAGCATGCGTTCAGCGTCGTCGCGAACGCCGCCCGCGTCATTCCCCTAGAGCAGGCGACCGGACTCACCGCCTCGGAGCGTCGCCGCCCCCCGGATCGGGTTACTGGATCTGCGTCTCGCAGCTGGCGTGGAACGAGTCCGTGCCCGGACCGCCGATGCAGACGTCGCTTCCCTGCTCCCCTCGGAGCGTGTCGTCGCCGCCGCCGCCGAGGACGCAGTCGTCGCCCGGATTGCCGAGCATCGTCTCGTTAGCGGCACCTCCGAGCAGGAGGTCATTCGCCGCCGTGCCGGTCGTGCCGCTGACAACGCTCGTCAGGCCCATGCCGGCGCAAGAGGCCGGGGCCTTGTCCTGGACGGTGATCGCGGATGACGTCTGGCTCGCGTACGTGACCGGCACGGAGTTCCCCGCAGTGAAGACCGAGGCCGAGCCCAGGAGCGCGAGCACCGCAACGCCCAGCACGAACCTGCGGACGAGCCCGCCCGCCCTCATCGCCGAGCCGCCTCGCGCTCGTCGCCGACCGCCCACACCGCGGGCGTCCGCTCCGAGGCCGCAGCCTCGGTGGAGCCGCCGCTGCGGTAGCGGTAGACGATGCCGTCCTCCTCGACCAGGTACGAGTGCACGCCCTCGTGCAACTCGTGCAGAATCATGCGCTCGTAGCGCTCGGCGAGCCGCACGAGGCCGTCCATCGTCGTCACCTCGAGCACCGCCTCGCCTGCGCGGCGCCGCGGCGCGATGTCGATCAGCCAGCTCCCGTAGCGCGCGGCGATCAGCG
The DNA here is from genome assembly GCA_050697975.1 of Gaiellaceae bacterium. GTDB lineage: Bacteria > Actinomycetota > Thermoleophilia > Gaiellales > Gaiellaceae > JBOHAW01. Next base: position 1,426 of record JBOHAW010000135.1, on the reverse strand, counting down.
ACGGCTCGTCGCTGCCCCGACCGGTGCGCCCGAGCGCCGCCGCGGCCCCGGCCAGGAGCGCGAGCAAGCCGCCGAGAAGGGCGAGCATGCGAGCGGTCGCGACGTCGACCTTCACGAACAGCAGCGTGAGCCGGTTCGGCTCGAGCCGCGTGCCCGAGCCCGACTCCGAGCGCCGGAGCGAGGTGGCCGCGTCGCCGGCCGGGGAAGCCGTGTCGATGCGCAGCTTCGAGGAGTCGAGCCGGAGCGCGAGCGACGGCGCGAAGGTGTCGCGGATCGGCTGCCCGCCGATCGTGCCGTCGAGCGAGATCTCGGGCGAGAGCGAGAGCGCGTAGCTGTCGGTGATCGTCCCCGTGAGCCGCTCGACCTGGTCGCTGAGCGCCTGGAGCGCCCGCAGGTCGAGCACGCCGCTGACGCGCACGCGATCGCCCTCGAAGCGCCGGGTCGGCTGCAGGACGACGGTCCGCTCCCAGCCGTTGTCGCCCTGAAGAGTCGCGACGAGCCTGCTCGTGCCCGCGATCGAGCGCGGGGCAGCCGACTGGAGCCGGTAGGCGAAGCGAACGTTGACGCGGTCGACGATCTTCGTGAACACCGTCTGGCCGGTCGCGATCCTGCCCTTCGGGTACACCGGGCTCTCCGGGGCGCGCGCTGTGTAGGCGAACGTGCCCTGGTGCTTGTAGACGCCGTTTGCCGTCACCGAGCGCTCGGAGGGCTGGGCGAAGGCCCACAGGCCCAGGACGAGGCAGGCGGCGAGAAGGCCGCCACACGCCAGCAGGATCGTCTGCCGCGTCTCGCCGTCCAGCCGGGCCATCCGCCCGCGGAGCTCCCGCATGACCGTAGTCTCGCTGCCCGAGGCGCGCAGCGCGTGCGCCCGGCTCGCCACTCCGCCGAAGGTGGACCCGAAGCGCGCACGCGAAGCGCGCACAGGCTGTGTTGCAGGCGCTGACCGGCGACGGCGCCGATTGCGGGCCGAGCCGGTCGAGCCGCCGGCCGCGGCAACCAGAAGAAGCGCGAGCAGGGCGGCGCCGATCGCCGCGTTCCCGGGCGTGCGGAGCCGATCGAGCAGCCCGCCGACCGCCGGGATGCGCAGCCAGAGCTTGCCCTCGAACGAGACCCGCTGGGGCTCGGACGAGTCGAGAAAGTCGTTGTTGTCGCCCTTGAACACGTAGCGGTCGCCGTCCTGCTCGACGATGCGGTGCATCACCGTCCTGCCCAGGTCGGGGCTGCGGTAGGCGGCGATGTCGCCGACGCGGTACTCGTCCGCAGCACGAAGCAGAACCAGGTCGCCGCGGTGGAAGCGCGGCTCCATGCTCGAGCCGTGGACGATCGCGTACGACATCGAGCCGCCGAGCCCGGTCGGTGCGAGGAGCACCCAGGCCGCGACCAGCGCCGCGAGGCCGAGGAGGCTCGCCGTGCGTGTGGTCAGTGA
>JBOHAW010000134.1:0-10112 GCA_050697975.1 Gaiellaceae bacterium | reverse complement strand
GCGTCGCGCGGACAGGATGACGTCGATGCCGCCGCCCGACCCCAGGTCGAGCACGACCTCGCCGTCCCGCAACTCGGCGACCGCCGTCGGGTTGCCGCACCCGAGGCTCGCGAGCACCGCGGCCTCGGGCAACTCGCCCCGCTGCTCCGCGTCGTAGAGCGCCTCGCCGAAGCCGGCTTCCGAGCCCCCGTCGCAGCAGGAGCCCTCGCCGCACCCGCACCCTTCGCCGTTGTCGGCGGCACGCGCGGCCTCGGCGTACCTGCGCCGGACCTCCTCACGCAACACCTGAGCCGTTTGCGTCGTCACCTTCGTCTCCCTTCAGGTCGACGAGGCCGGACAATCGCGCCGCGGCCTCGGGGTTGAGCGAGTAGTAGGCCCACCGGCCACGCTCCTCGCGGTCGAGCAGGCCCGCCTCGACGAGCTTTCGCAGGTGGTGGCTCACCGTCGGCTGCGCCAGGCGCAGGGCGGGCAGGAGCTCGCACACGCAGACCGCCGCTTCGGTCGTCGCGAGCAGGTTCACGATCCGGACCCGCGCCGGGTCGCCGAGCGCCCGGAAGAGCGTCGCCGCGGCCTCGGCCTCGTCGATCGAGAGCGAAGACGCCCCGAGCGGGCGGCAGCAGGCGATCGGGGTGGACGGAGCACTCATCGACACTCATCAATATATCGATAAACATCGATACGTCAAGTCGGAAGAGGTGACCTTGTGGCTCTGAGCCGCTAGGTACGGCGCCCGCCGCTTGACAGCGGCGCTTCGCGTGCGCGATAACCGAGCGAAGGACTCGGAGGAGAAACCGTGGGCGAGATCGTTCTGGAAGGCGTGACCAAGGTGTATCCGGGCGGCGTGCGCGCCGTCGACGACGTCAGCCTGGCCATCGCGAGCGGCGAGTTCATGGTGCTCGTCGGCCCCTCGGGCTGCGGGAAGTCGACGCTGCTGCGGATGATCGCCGGGCTCGAGGACGTGACCGACGGCGCCATCCTGATCGGCGACCGCGACGTCACCGACCTCGCGCCGCGCCACCGCGACATCGCGATGGTCTTCCAGAACTACGCCCTCTATCCGCACAAGAACGTGCGCGAGAATCTCGGCTACGGGCTCAAGGTGCGCAAGACGCCCAAGGCGGAGATCCGGCGGCGCGTGGACGAGGTCGCGCGCATCCTCGGCCTCGAGAAGCTGCTCGAGCGCCGGCCCGCGGCGCTCTCGGGCGGGCAGCGGCAGCGCGTGGCGATGGGGCGCGCGATCGTGCGCGAGCCGGCGGCGTTCCTGATGGACGAGCCGCTCTCGAACCTCGACGCCAAGCTCCGGGTCGGCATGCGCGCCGAGCTGGCCCGCCTGCACGACCGCCTGGGCGTCACGACCGTCTACGTCACGCACGATCAGGTCGAGGCGATGACGCTCGGGCAGCGAGTGGCCGTCATGCGCGACGGCCGCATCCAGCAGGTCGACCGCCCGCAGACCCTGTATCACGAGCCCACGAACCTCTTCGTCGCGGCCTTCATCGGCTCTCCCTCGATGAACCTCGTCGAGGCGACGGTCTCCGACGGTGCGGTTGCGTTCGGCGGCTTCACGATCCCGCTCGCCCGCGATCGCCGGCCGGCTTACGGCTCGAGCAACCGCGTCATTCTCGGCATCCGGCCGGGCGACTTCGAGGACGCGGCCTTCTCCGAGTCGGACCTGCCGCGGATCGAGGCGACCGTGGCGGTGCTCGAGGAGCTCGGGTCGGAGGCGCACGCGATCTTCCCGGTCGACGCGCCGCGCGTCGAGGCGGAGGAGCTGCGTGCCGCCGCGGACGACGAGGAGGAGACGCTGATCGCCGACGACGACCGTGCGCTCTTCAACGCGCGCATCGACGCGCGTACGGAGGCCGGCGTGGGCGACCGGCTACGGCTGACCGTCGATCCGCGTCGCTTCCACTTCTTCGATCCCGCCACGGGCGAGTCGCTCACGGGCGAGACGGCAGCGCTCGCGGGCGCCCCAAGCTAAGCGGTACAGATCCGCGCACCAGCGCTCTGACCTTGTGGCTCAGAGCCACTAGGTCAGAGTTCAGCCTGCGCCGATCGCGCGCTCCGTCTCCGCGTCGAAGACGTGCAGCTTGTCGCGCGGAACCGAGAACGTTGTCTCCTGGCCGGGAGAGACCTGCTGCTCGATCGGGAGCTTGGCGAGCAGCGGCGTATCGCGAGCCTTCAGGTGCACGAGCTGCTCGTCGCCGAGGTACTCGACCACCTCGACCGTGGCCGAGAAGTGGGGAGTGTCGCCGTGACCGCCGCCGAGCTCGATGTGCTCCGGCCGGAAGCCCGCGATCCGGCCCGAGCTGCCGACTCCCTCGACGACGCCCGCGGGGACGAGGTTCATCGCCGGAGAGCCGATGAAGCGGGCGACGAAGACGTTCTGGGGCTTCGTGTACAGGTCCTCGGGCGTGCCGATCTGCTGGAGCACGCCCAGCTTCATCACGGCGATGCGGTCGCCCATCGTCATCGCCTCGACCTGGTCGTGGGTGACGTAGATCGTGGTCGTCCCCAGCTTCTGCTGGAGCTTAAGGATCTCGGCCCGGGTGGCGACGCGCAGGGCGGCGTCCAGGTTCGAGAGCGGCTCGTCCATCAGGAACGCGGCCGGCTCGCGCACGATCGCCCGGCCGAGCGCGACGCGCTGGCGCTGGCCGCCTGAGAGCTGCTTCGGCTTGCGCTTGATCAGGGTCGTCATGTCGAGGATCTCGGCCGCGCGGTTCACGCGGGCGTCGATCTCGTCCTTCGGCACCTTGTGGTTGCGCAGGCCGAAGGCGAGGTTGTCGTAGACGGTCATGTGCGGATAGAGCGCGTACGACTGGAAGACCATGGCCACGTCGCGACCCGCGGGGGCGATGTTGTTCACGACCCTGTCGCCGATCAGGACATGGCCGCTGGTGATGTCCTCGAGCCCGGCCAGCATCCGCAGGGCCGTGCTCTTGCCGCACCCCGACGGCCCTACGAGCACGAGGAACTCGCCGTCGGCGATCTCGATCGAGAGGTCGTCGACCGCCGTCGTGCCGTCGAAGCTCTTCGTCACGTGGTCGAAGGTCACACTGGCCATGAGCTCTCCGCCTCCCGGATCGGTGGTCGCGGCAGCGTGAAGTGGGCGGCCGCGAGGAACGAGTACGCGACGGTCAGGGTCAAGAACGGCATCAGCGCGGCGGCCGCACCGACCAGGTTCACGGCCGCGAGCGCGGCCGCGAGCGCGGCGAGCTCGAGCGGTCGCTGGAAGAACACGGTCGCGGCCGAACGGAGCACGGATCGGAGCGGTGCACGCGGTTCCGAGACGGCGAGCGGCCAGAGCACGAGCTGCAGCGCCACGAAGGCGGCGAGCACGTAGAGGACGAGGGCCGCGAGCGGCCAGGCGTCGGCGCGGGCGTAGGCTTCGACGGCCACGATCCCTGCCACGACGACGACGCCGACGAGCAGGCCGAGCACGAGCCCGCGGCGCCAGAGGAGCCGCACGCCGGCCGGCCAGCAGCGCAGGCTCAGCTCCTCGGTCTGCGCGAGCGTCACCGCGCAGTGCATGAGCGCCAGCGCGAGCGGACCGGCGACGAGGATCGCGACGACGAGCGCGACCGGCACCCAGAGCGCGGCCACGAGCAGAGGCACGACCGCGGCGCTGAGCGCGGCGTTCAGCAGGACCAGGCGCCAGGACTGGTGATAGGTGTCCGCGAGCGCGGCCCTGAGCGCCCCGCCGACGCTCATCCCTTGATGCCGGCGGCCGCGACCCCGGCGACGAAGTAGCGCTGGAAGACGACGTAGATCGCAGCCACGGGCAGGATCGCGATCACGCTCGCCGCCATCAGCTCCGGCCACTGGGTGTTGTAGACGCCGACGAAGTTGGAGATGCCGATCGGCAGCGTGAACTTCGACTCGTCCTGGAGGATGATCAGCGCCCAGAAGAACTCGTTCCACGTGCCCTGGAACTGGAGGATCGTCACGGCGGCGAGCGCCGGCCCGGCCAGCGGCAGCATCACCTTCCAGTACGTCTTGAAGTAGCCCGCCCCGTCGAGCTTCGCCGCCTCCTCGTAGTCCTTCGGAATCGTGACGAAGTACTGGCGCATCAGAAACAGGTTCGTGGCCGTCACGAGGTTGATCGCGACGAAGCCCTGGTAGGTGGAGATCAGGTTCCAGCCGAAGAGCGGGAAGTCGATCAGCATCTGGTAGACGGGAACGAGCCGGAGCTGGTCGGGGATCATCAAGCAGGCGAGCACGAGCATGAACAGGACGTCACGGCCCGGGAAGCGAAGGCGGGCGAACGCGTAGCCGCCGATCGAGGCGAGCAGCAGGTTGCTGAGCGTCACGACGACGGCGAGGATGGCGCTGTTCGCCGCGAAGCGGGCGAAGTTGAAGTCGCCGAGCGCGTTCCGGTAGGCGGCCAGGCTCGGGTGGTCGGGAAAGAGGTCGAAACCCCGCACGCTCTCCTGCAGCGTCTTCAGCGAGGTGGAGACGCTCCAGAAGAACGGGGTGAAGAAGAGCGCCGCGACAGCGAGCAGCAGCACGTACACGAGGACGCGGCGAGCGCGCTCCGCCCACGGGCGCGCCGGAATGATGTGGGCAGTGGGCTGGGCGGGAGCGGCCGCGGCCACTACGCCACCTCCTCCTTGCCGAAGAGGAGCCACTGGATCAGCGTCGCCGTGAAGATGATCGCGAACAGGGCGACGCCGACGGTGGCGCCGTAGCCGAACGCGACGTCCTTGATCACCGTCTGGTACAGGTAGAGCACCGCCGTGAGCGTGGCGTAGTTCGGGCCCCCGTCGCCGCCCGAGACGATGTACGCCTGGTCGAACACCTTCAGGCAGCCGATCACCGACAGGACGGCGACGAAGAAGTGCCCCGGCCTGAGCAGCGGGAAGGTGATCCTGGAGAACGTGCGCCACGTGCCGGCGCCGTCGATCGCAGCCGCCTCGTACACGTCGGTCGGGATCGACTGCAGGTACGCGAGGTAGAAGAGCATCATCGTCCCCGAGGTCGTCCAGGCGTTCAGACCCATGATCGACTCGAGCGCCGTGTCGGAGTCGCCGAGCCAGGGCTGATTCGAGCCGATCACGGCGTTCAGGAGCCCATCCGCATTGAGGATGTAGATCGCGATCGCCGTGATCGCCGCCGAGGAGGCGAGCGAGGGGAAGTAGTAGGCGGCACGGAAGAACGTCCGCCCGCGCAGGCCCGCGTTCACGATCACGGCCAGCGAGAGGCCGAGCGCCATCTGCACCGGTACGACGACGGCCGTGTAGTAGAACGTTCGCTTCAGCGACTTGATGAAGAGGTCGTCCTCCGCCAGGAAGCGGTAGTTGTCGAGGCCGACCGACCGCACCTTTCCGAGCACGCCCCAGTCGAACGCGCTGATGTAGAACGCGTACGCGATCGGGAAGATGAAGAACAGGAGGAAGATCCCCATCGGGATCAGCACGAACGCGTAGCCGACGAGTGCCTCGCGCACCTTCGCGTTGCGCGCGCTCATCCTTCCGGGCTGTTGCACCGCGACTGCCAGCGCTGCCTCCTGGGTCGATCGGGAGGTCCCTCCGCGCGCCCGGCGGCGCGCGGAGGGACGTCGTTCCGTGTGTGCTAGCGGCCGCCCCTACGGAGCGTCCGTGCCGCCTCGTCCTGGATCTTCCGAAGCATGACGTCGACGGTCTGCTTGCCCTCGAGCGTGGCCGTCAGCTCGTTACCGGCCACCGTCATCACCTTCGCGAAGCCGGGAGCGAACTGCCACGGCCGCGCGCTCGGCGCCGCCGCGAGGAACGCCGACCGGCCGGCCACCGGCTTCACGTCGCTGCGCGACGGGAGCGCGAGCCCCTTGGAGGTCCAGGTCCTCATCCCCTCCCTGCCGGTCAGGTACGTGAGCAGCGTCCAGGCGGCTGCCTTCTGCTTCGAGTCCTTCGCGATCGAGTAGGAGACGGTGAAGGCGAGATTGCCCTCCGACTTGTTCTTGACCATCTTGTTGTTCGTGAACCTCACGCTCGGGAACTGCTCCGCCATGTACGGGAGGAGCCAGTTGCCCTCGAACACGATCGCCGACTTCTCCTTGCCGAGCGCCTCGCCGCACCAGCCGACGCCGAGCTGTGCCGGCGTTCCGGCGAGACCGCTCTGGATCAGGCCGATGTAGAAGTTCGCCGTCACATGGTTCGCCGGCGAGTTGACCACGGCCTTGTTTCCGCTCAGGAACGCGCCGTTGTTCTGGTAGATGAACGCCAGCATGCGATCCCAGCCGGGAGACAGGCAGATCGGCCTGCCGCCGGCGACCGCCCCGCTCGACCGCAGGCGCGTCGCCACGCTGCGCAGGGTCGTCCAGTTCGTCGGAGCGCGCACGCCCGCCTTCGACAGCATCTCGTTGTTCGTCTGCATGGCGAGCGGCGACCAGTCCTTCGGGAAGCCGTAGGTCTTGCCCCCGGACCGGAAGGCGTTGAGCAGTCGCGGGTAGAACGGCTTCGTCCTGAAGTGGTACCTGTTGATGAAGGTGTCGAGCGGCTCGAGCACGCCCTGCTTGATCCAGTCGGGCGCGACGTTCGAGTCGACGTAGAAGACGTCCGGCGGCTTGCGCGCCGCGAACTGGGCCAGCATCGAGTCCGGGTACGGGTCGAGCGCCCTCCGGCGCACGTTGATCTTCGGGTACTTCTTCTCGAAGTTCGTGAGCACCTGCTTGAGCAGGTCGGTCTCCACCGGCGAGGAGGCCCAGTGGGCAAAGACGAGGTTCCCCGAGACCTCGCTCGCCGCGGGGGCGGCTGCGGTGTCCGGGCGAGCCTGTGCGACGCCGGCGACGAGGCCGGCGGCAAGCGCGAGCGCAGCGATCGCCGGCGCGAGCTTCGGACGCGTGATCTTCATCTATCCCTTCCTTTCGCGTCGAGTCGACTGCTGGGACTCGGACTCGACCCCTGTGTGCTGCGAGCGGCAGATGCGGAGCCGGCTACGAACCCCGAGGCCGATCCGCTGCGTCCGCCCATTGACGCGAGAGAGTTTACTCCTCGCGCGTTGCGCCGGAAGGACCGGGAAATGCACCTACGCCGCGACCACGTCCGGCGTTTCGAGGCTCAGAGGTGCGAGGTGACGCCCGCCGGATCCTCGTCCGCGCTCGCCGGCGCGCCGGGCTCGTCGTACCACGAGTAGGCGTACTTCCCGTCGTCGAGGTCGCGGGCGAGCGTGGTCAGCCGCAGCGGGCGGAACGTGTCGCACATGACCGCGAGCTCGTGGGTCTCCACCTGCCCGATCGACTTCTCCGCCAGGCCGGGGTGGGGCCCGTGCGGCAGGCCCGACGGGTGCAGCGTCACCGAGCCGACCTCGATGCCGCGCCGCGAGCCGAACTGGCCGGAGACGTAGTAGATCATCTCCTCCGACTGGAGATTCGAGTGGTGATACGGGATCGGGATCGCCAGCGGGTCGAAGTCCAGCTTGCGGGGGCAGAAGGAGCAGATGACGAAGTTCGGGCCCGCGAAGGTCTGGTGCGAGGGCGGCGGCATGTGGATACGACCGGTGATCGGCTCGAAGTCGTGGATCGAGAACGTCCACGGATACACGTAGCCGTCCCAGCCGACGACGTCGAACGGGTGGTAGTCGAGTCCGTACGTCTGGTAGCCGTCGCGGACGCGCACCTTGACCTCGAAGTCGCCGCGTTCCCGGTGCGTCCGGAGCTCGGTCGGCGCGTGGATGTCGCGGTGGTAGTAGGGGGCGTGCTCCATCAGCTGCCCGTGGTCGTTGCGGTAGCGACGCGGGATCGTGATCAGGCCGGGCGTCTCGAACACGAGGTAGCGCTGCGGGCCCTCGGCGCGGAAGCGATAGGTCGTCCCGCGCGGGACGACGACGTAGTCCCCGTCGCGGTAGGCCAGCTCGCCGAAGATCGTCTCGAGCGTGCCGGTCCCCTCGTGGACGAAGATCACCTCGTCGCCCTCCCCGTTGCGGTAGAAGCTCTCCATCGCCTCGGCCGGCCGGCAGAGCGAGATCTCCACGTCCCCGTTCCACATGAGCAGCCGCCGGCCGGTGACGGCGTCGCCGCCCTCCTCGATGCCGATCGTCTTCAGGTGCCGGTGGGCGTGAGCCTCGGGCACCCACTCGTCACGCACGATCGGCTCGAAGTTGCCGAGCTCCTTGATGCGGCAGGGCGAGGTGAGGTGGTACAGGATCGACTCGTTGCCCGAGAAGCCCTCGAGGCCGACGACCTCCTCCGTCAGGAGCGTGCCGTCCTCGCGGAACTGGATGTGCCGCTTGCGCGGGACGTCCCCGAGGCGCTGGTAGAACGGCATCTTCGAATGCTATCCCGTGCCAGGCTTCAGCCCGGCACCGGTCGTGCGATCCCTCAGCGTCCGCCGCGCCGGGGCGGAGCGGAGCGCGCGAACACGACCACGGCGCTGCTGAAGAAGCCCGGCGCGTACGCGTGCCGCCCGTCGGGCGACAGCGCGATCGCGGAGGCGCCCCAGAGCCCCGCGACGTCACGGCACGAGCCGTTCGTCCCGGTCTCGCTGACGCAGCCTGCCTTCCCCGCGAGCTGGCGGAGCGCGCCCGAGCGCGGATCGCGCGCGAAGATGGCGATCGCGTTGCTCGCGGATGCCGCGACGTACGCGTTCCGCCCGTCCCGGCTCACCTTCACCGCCAGAGCGCCCTCGAGGGCGCGCCCGTCGGCGCAACCGCCTTCCCGGCGGTTCTCGCTGATGCAGCCCGCCCTGCCCGCGAGCTGTCGCAACGCGCCGGTCGCGAGATCGCGCGCGAAGACCGCGACTCCGCTCACCGCGAAGGCGTCCGCCTGCTCGATGCGGCGGTCGAAGCCGGTGGCGACGTAGACGTTGCGGCCGTCGGGACTCAGGGCGATGCCGAAGGCGCCCTCGAGCCCTCTCCCGTCGGCGCACGGCCCGGCCGCCCGGTCCTCGCTCACGCAACCCCGGATCCCGGGCAGCGGCGTCAGCGCGCCGGTCGCCGGATTCCGGGAGAAGGCCGCGACCGAAGCCGATCCGAGCGAGGCGACGTAGACGTTCCTCCCGTTCGCGCTGACGGCGACGGAGCCCGCGCCCTCGAGTCCGGCGGCCTTCGCGCAGACGTCGATCTCGACCTCGAGCAGAGCGTCGCGAACGCAGCCGGCGGTGCCTCCGAGCTGACGGAGCGTCCCCGTGGAGGCTGCGCGTGCGAAGACCGCGACGGCGCTGCCGAGCGCCGAGGCCACGTACACGTTGCGGCCGTCGGGGCTGACGGCGGCCGAGGTCGCGCCGAACAGCGCGTCGGCCTCCCCGCAGTCGTAGTCGCTCACGCCCTCCACCAGGCAGCCCGCGCCGCCGTCCAGCTGGCGGAGGGCGCCGGTCGTGCGGTCGCGCGCGAAGACGACGAGCGCGTTGCTCAGGAACGAGGCCGCGTACAGGTTCCGCCCGTCCGGCGACACGACGAGCGCGGACACGCCGTTGAGTGCGGACGCATCCGCACACGGCGAGTCGTACGGGTCGTCGACGAGGCATCCCTCCGTGTCGGGGAGCTGCCGCAGCCGGCCGGTGGCGCTCGCGCGCGCGAAGATCGAGATCGAGTCGGCGCTGAACGACCCGACGTACACGTTCCTGCCGTCCGGGCTCATGACGGCGTCATAGGCGCCGTCGAGCGCCGCGGCCGTGCCGCACCGCCCCGGGAGGTCGACGTGGAGTCCCTGCGCGCTGCCGCCCTGCGGGTCGTAGAGACAGCCGCTCCTGCCCTCGAGCTGACTCAGCACTCCCAGGGGAGCCGGCGCGGCGCGCGCGTCGGCTGGGCCGACGATCCACACGGCGGCCGCGGCGAGAGCGACGAAACGGCCGAGCACCCATCCGGACGGTACACGCTCGAATCGTGTCGCGCTCGACTGCGTCCTCCGTAGACTCGTGGTATGGGGGCCGCGCTCGCCGTCCAGGGGCTGGAGAAGCGGTACGGCCGGATCCGGGCGCTCGACGGCGTCGATCTCGAGGTCGCCGACGGGGAGCTCGTCGGCCTGCTGGGACCGAACGGGGCCGGGAAGTCGACGCTGGTCAAGATCGCCTGCGGGCTGATCCGGCCGAGCGCGGGCCGGGCCACCATCTGCGGCGCACCCGCGGGCTCGCCGGCCGCACGCGCGGCGCTTGGCTACCTCGCGGAGCTCTTCCGCTTCCCGGGCTGGTACCGCGCCGACG
>JBOHAW010000133.1:0-5009 GCA_050697975.1 Gaiellaceae bacterium | reverse complement strand
GCCCAGCCGCGCTCGCGCGCGCGCTCGAGCTCGGCGGAGAGCTTCGCCGGGTCGGTGATCGTCCGAGCGGTGTACGCCTGGAGCGGCGTATCCGGAAGTGCCGCCTCCGCGAAGGCGAGCATCACCTTGCCGGTCGCCGTCGCGTGGGCGACGCTCGGCCTGCCGATCTGCGTCACTCCCTGGACGGAGGACGGCCCCTGGACGAAGTCGATCGTGATCGCGGCGCCCTCCCCCGGCGCGGACAACGTGGCAGTCTCGCCGGTCTCGGCGACGAGCGCCTCGAGATCGCCTCGCGCGAGACCGCGCAGGTCGAGCCGTGCGAGCACCGCGTTCCCGAGTTGCAAGAGCCGGAGCCCGAGCCGGTAGCGCCCCGTCGAATGGACGTGCTCGACGAAACCCGCGTCAGCGAGCGTCGCAAGTAGGCGCGAGACCGTGCTCGCGTTGATCCGGGTGCGGCGAGCGATGTCGTTCGTGCCCAGCTCTCCGCCCCCTTCGGCCAGCGCCTCCAGGACGGCGAGCGCCCGAGCGACCGACGCGACTTGACGAGTGGCTGGACGACCGGTGCGAGCCATGGCACGAATGATCCGTCAGGGCAGGGGATGCGGGGAGCACTTGCGTTCCCTTATCCCGCGGTGCTGACGGCGTCGAGGCGTCCGCCCAACCGTACGCGGGGCCCAGAACGACGAGGGGCCCCGCCGCCAGGCGAGGCCCCGAGAGCTCAACGCGATCGCCGAGGTCTACTTCTTGCCCTTGCCCTTGCCCTGACCCTTGTCGCCGCTGTTGCCCTTGTCGCCGCCCTGGCCCTTGTCGGATCCGCTCGGCGCCGCGTCGTCCTTGGCGGGCTTGCCTTTCTCCTTGGCCGCCTCCGACTGCTTCTTCTCGGCCTGCTGCTTCTTCTCGGCCTGCTGCTTCTTCTCGGCCTGTTTCTTCGCGGCCTGCTGCTTCGCGGCCTGCTTCTTCGCCGCCTGCTTCTTCGCGGCCTGCTGCTTCGCAGCCTGCTCCTTCGCGGCCTTCGCCTTGGCCTTGGCCTTCGCCTTCGCGCTGGCGTTCGGGCACGGGCCGAGCGTGTCGCCGTGCGCCTCGTGCGCGGGCAGCGCGTTCACGCTCACGGTGATTGTGACCTTCTCCTTGTGACAGATCGTCACTTTCTTGCCGTACTGGTACTGCTGCGCGCTGCTGGTGCTCTGCGCGAGCCCGGCCCCCCCGAACACCGCGAACACTACGACGAGCGATGCCGAGAGGGCTGCGACGACAAGTCGGCGCGGCCCGGAAATGAGGTTTGTTGGTCTGTTCACGCTGCTCCTTCGATGTGACGGCTTTCTAGGGAGGACGCCGGGCGACGCGGAACCTTGCGCTCCGGTCAGGCGGCCATACGAAGCTGATCGGCCTCACAGCGCAACGGGTTGAGCCGGATGTACCCCATCCAGCGCGTTACGACCGCTGGATCGAGATGATCCGTGCGCGCCAGGAGCCGCGCGGTGCCTGCACGTCGACGGTGTCGCCGGTGCGCGCGCCGAGCAGCGCGGCCCCGAGGGGGGAGTCGGGTGACACGGCGCCCGCGCCGCCCACGATCGAGAGCTCGACCTCCAGACGATCGCCGGACTCGTCCTCGAGCTCGACGATCGACCCGATCGAGACCGCGCCGCTCGAGCCGTCGGCCTCGTCCACGACGATCGCGTGGTCGAGGCGGGCCCGCAGGATCGCGATCCGCCGCTCGAGGAGCCCTTGCTCGTTCTTGGCCGCGTGGTACTCGAAGTTCTCGGACAGGTCGCCGAACTCGCGCGCGGTCTTGATCGCCTGCACGGCCTCGGCGCGCCTGGGCCCCTCGAGCTCGGCCAGCTCGGCCTCGAGGGCCGCCTGCTGCGCCCGCGTGACCAGATCTCGCTTGGGCTCGCTCATTCCGCGTTACGGTATCCCCCGTGCAGATCCTTGAACCCTCGGAGAGGCCGAGGCTGCGAGGCGTCTCGCACCAGTGGGCCTTCGGCGTCTCGCTGCTCTTCGGCGCGGCGCTCGTGGTCGCGGCCAGCGGTGCGCGCGAGCGGGTTGCGGTCGCCGTCTTCGCCGCCTGCGTGGCGGGGATGTTCGGCGTCAGCGCTCTGTACCACCGCGTCACCTGGCGGCCGGGCCCGCGCCGCTGGCTCCGCCGGCTCGACCACGCCATGATCTACGGCCTGATCGCCGGCACGTACACGCCCTTCGGGCTGCTCGTGCTGGAGGGGGCGTGGCGCGTGGCCGTGCTCACGACCGTCTGGACCGGCGCGGCCGTCGCGATTGCGCTCAAGCTCGTCTGGGTGGACGCGCCCAAGTGGCTGGCCGCGGCGCTCGGGGTCGGACTCGGCTGGGTGGGGGTCGCGGCGATTCCGCAGCTCGCGCGGATCGGCGCCGCCGGGCTGGTGCCGCTGATCGTCGGAGGCCTCCTGTACACGGCGGGGTCGGTGGTCTACGCGACCGGCCGGCCCGATCCGCTGCCCGCGGTCTTCGGCTACCACGAGGTCTTTCACGCCCTCGTGATCGCGGCCGCGGCCTGCCAGTACGCGGCCGTCTGGGTCGTCGTCGTCCGAACGTGATCCGATTCCTCTGCTACGGTGAGTGCACGGACGGCGCCCCTGCCGTCCCGTGAGGTTTAGCTTCTCGGTTCCTCCTTCGGTGGGTTCGAGGTAGGCGGATCTCGAAACCACGGCGGCCATCCGGGCCGCCCCACCAAGGAGTCGAGCACGATGTCACAGAAATCCTTCCGCGAGCTCGGCGTGTCCGCGCCTGTCGCCGAGTCGCTCGCGCGCCGGGGCATCCACACGCCCTTCCGCATCCAGGCGCTCGTCCTGCCCGACGCGATGGCCGGCCTCGACGTGCTCGCCAAATCGCCCACGGGCTCGGGAAAGACGCTGGCTTTCGCCCTGCCGATCGTGGAGCGGATCGAGCCGGACAGCGCCCGGCCGAGCGCGCTCGTGCTCGTGCCGACGCGCGAGCTGGCCGCCCAGGTGTCGGAGGAGCTCGAGGCGATCGCGCCCGCGCGCGGCCTGCGGGCCGCGGCCGTCTACGGCGGCGTCTCGATCGGAGCACAGGCGAAGCGCGCGAAGACCGCGCACGTGCTCGTGGCCACCCCGGGGCGGCTCGAGGATCTCGCGACCCGCAAGCTCGTCTCGCTGGACGGCGTCCGCATCCTCGTGCTCGACGAGGCCGACCGCATGCTCGACATGGGCTTCCAGCCCCAGGTCGACCGGATCGTCCGGCGTCTGCCCCGGAACCGCCAGACGATGTTCTTCTCTGCGACGCTCGACGGCGAGGTCGGTGAGCTCGCGCGCGCGTACACGCAGAGTCCGGGCCGATACGAGGCGGACCTCCCGACGGAGCTCGAGGCGAGCGAGGTCGAGCACGAGTTCGTGCCGGTGACCGCGGAGACGAAGCTCGACACGCTCGTGTCCCTGCTCGGCCGCGAGCGCGGCCTGGCCCTCGTCTTCGTGCGTACGAAGCGCGGCGCCGACCGGCTCGCCCGCAAGCTCGCACGCGAAGGCGTGGACGCGGTGGCGATGCACGGGGACATGACCCAGGGCGCCCGGGAGCGCTCGCTCGCGCGGTTCGAGTCCGGCAGGGCCACGACGCTCGTGGCGACCGACGTGGCCGCGCGCGGGCTCGACCTGGACGACATCACCCACGTGATCAACTTCGATCCGCCCGAGGAGGGGAAGGGCTACATCCACCGCGTCGGACGCACGGGCCGGGCCGGCCGAAACGGGACGGGCATCACGCTCGTCCTCCCCGAGCAGCAGGCGGACGTGAGCCGCGTCGCCGCCGTGCTCGGCCACCAGGAGCAGTTCGCCCGCGAGGGCATGCGCGTCGCGCCCGCGAAGCTCGTGTACTCCTCGCGCCGCGGCCGGAACTCGCGCTGGGGCGCCTCCCGCCCGAGGCGAAGGATCTAGCCCTCGAACCGGCGGGCGACCTCGCGCCAGTTGACGACGTTCCACCAGGCCTCGAGGTAGTCCGGGCGCCGGTTCTGGTACTTGAGGTAGTACGCGTGCTCCCAGACGTCGATGCCGAGGAGCGGAGTCTTCCCCTCCATGAGGGGCGAGTCCTGATTCGGCGTCGACAGGACCGCGAGCGACGAGCCGTCGCGTACGAGCCAGGTCCAGCCGCTGCCGAAGCGGTTGACGCCGGCCTCGTTCACCTGCTTGCGCAGATCGTCGAGCCCGCCGAACGTGCTCGAGATCGCGTCGGCGAGCGCCCCGCCGGGCTCGCCGCCGCCGTCGGGGCTCATGATCTCCCAGAAGAGGCTGTGGTTGGCGTGCCCCCCGGCGTTGTTGCGGACGGCGGTCTTCTTGTCCTCCGGTAGCGAGTCGAGGCTGCCGACCACCTCCTCGGCCGAGCGGTCGGCCAGGTCGGTCCCCTCGAGCGCGGCGTTCGCCTTGTCCACGTAGGCCTGGTGGTGCTTGTCGTGGTGGACGCGCATCGTCGCCTCGTCGATGTGCGGCTCGAGCGCGTCGTAGTCGTAGGGCAGCGGGGGAACCTCGAAAGGCATGCTGTCTCCTTCAGCTCGAGTGCGGGGCCGAAGGCGACTCTACTCCAAAGAAAAGAGGCAGATCCCGCCGCATGGGATCTGCCTCGTATCTTCTGCCCGCCCGGGCCCCGCCGCATGGGGGCCCGTCGCGAAGCTCCTCAGCGTTCCGCCTCGCTGGTCGTTGACAGTTTGTCCGACGACGCTCGCTTGATTCGTCCCCCGGGGGGTGGTTCACGAGAGTGGTTGACAGGGGTTCAGGTTGTCGCGTCCCTGGCCGATAGAGGGTTCGGGACATCCCCTGACCGGGGCATGTCCCAGGTATTGACATTCGTCACCATGATTCCCAGGTAACGCCCCGAGGACTTCGCTGCACACTCCTTGCTCACAACCCGCACTCGACCGCCTGCGCGGGCTGCTCGAGGTCAACCGCATCCTGCGGGGCGCGGACGACGTGCCCACGTTGCTCGCGTCGATCGCCGGCGCCGTCGCCGACTCGCTGCGCTTCCGCACCGTCGCG
>JBOHAW010000132.1:0-2026 GCA_050697975.1 Gaiellaceae bacterium | reverse complement strand
AGTCAATGCCGGCCAGCTGCTCCTGCACTTTGAAGCGCGCTCGGGTGCCCGGCGCGACGTCGGCCGGCTCCATCGGGAGCTCGCCGAGGTCGCCGCAGCGCGCCGCGAACGGCTGCTCGCGCTGGGCGAGGCCGTTTACCTTCGGGACGAGGCGGCCACAGAGTCGCTACGAGCCGAGCTGGACGAGCTCGACCGGACGACGGCGGCAAAGGAGGCGGAGATGGCTGCAGTGATCGAGCGCGCACGCGCGCGGCTGGAGCGGGCGCACCTGGAGGTGCAGGCAACCGAGATGGTCGAGCTGCCCGGGGAGCCGGGGCTGCCGCAGCAGCCGACGATCCCGGAGCCGACTCCGGTCCCGCACGTGCCTCCGCAGCCGCCCGGCATTCCCGAGCCTTCGCCGGTCCCGAGCCCGGCGCCGCAGCCTCCGTCGATCCCCGAGCCGTACCCCGAGCCCCCGTCGGAACCGCTGCCGCCGCAGACGCCGGAGCCGCACCCGGGTGGCCGCAGCCAAGAGAATTAGCTAAGATCGCGCAGATTTGCGCGGCAGGGACGACCGGCCGCCTGACGAAACTGCCCCTGTATGGCTCGACGTCTCGCCATCGTCCTCGCGTTCGCCTTGCTCGGCGCCGGCTCGGCCTCGGGGCAGGGATCCGACGACCGCAAGCAGGCGATCGACGAGAAGATCTCCCGCCTGCGCGACAAGATCGCCGCCGCCAACCGGCAGGAGGGCGTGCTCACGTCCGAGATCTCGGCGGTCACCGCCAGGATCCGCGGGCTCCAGGACGACGTCGACTCGGCCTCCTCCCGCGTGGCCACGCTCGAGGGCGAGCTGATCGTGTACAAGAACCGGCTCGCGGTCCTCACACAGGTCTACCGGCTCCAGACCGAGAAGCTCATCCTGCTCCGTCGCGAGCACGCGCTCGCCCAGCGCCGCCTCGAGGAGCGGCTGATCGCGATCTACCAGTCCGAGAGCCTGAGCACGGTCGAGGTGATCCTGACGGCGACGAGCTTCACCGAGCTCCTCGACGGTCTCGACTACGTGAACGAGATCGGGCTCCAGGATCGCCGCATCGCCGGTCAGGTCGCACGGGCGAAACGCGACATGC
Source organism: Gaiellaceae bacterium (assembly GCA_050697975.1). Classification (GTDB taxonomy): domain Bacteria; phylum Actinomycetota; class Thermoleophilia; order Gaiellales; family Gaiellaceae; genus JBOHAW01. Next base: position 920 of record JBOHAW010000132.1, on the reverse strand, counting down.
GCGTCGCGCGCGCGCGTACCGAGCGCACCCGCGTCGACGTCGCGGAGACGACGCGGGAAGTCGAGATCCGCACCGAGGCGCAGCGGGCCGAGCGCGATCGGCTGATCGCGAATCGGGAGTCGCTGGCGGACGCACGCGGCGAGAAGCGGCGGACGCTCGCCGCCGTCCAGACCAGCGAGCGGGAGTTCCTGCACGAGGTGGCGGGGCTCGAGCAGGCGAGCGCCGCGCTGGCGGCCCGCATCCAGGCCGCGCAGTCGTCCTCACCGTCGAGCTTGGCCTCGCCGAGCGCGGGCGCCGTTTCCTCCCGGGGGCTGATCTGGCCGGTGAGCGGGCCCGTGACGAGCGCGTTCGGCTGGCGGTGGGGCCGGATGCACGAGGGCATCGACATCGCTGCGCCGACGGGAGCGCCGATCCAGGCGGCCGCCTCCGGGACGGTGATCTACTCGGGCTGGATGAGCGGCTACGGCAACCTCGTCGTGATCGACCACGGGGGCGGTCTCGCGACCGCCTACGCCCATGAGTCGTCGATCGCGGTCGGGACGGGGCAGGCGGTCAGCCAGGGGCAGATCATCGGCTACGTCGGCTGCACCGGGCACTGCTTCGGCTCTCACCTGCACTTCGAGGTGCGCGTGAACGGGGCCGCGGTCGATCCGCTCGGCTACTTGTAGCCGGGGTCGTACCCAACTCGGCCCCTCGACCGTTTACCGGTTGAAAGTTGGAGGCGTGCGCGCGCTCACCCGCGGCTGCGCGCCCCACCCGATCGTCTCCCGACGACGCCGGCCGCCTCCCCCGGGGCGGCCGGTCGTTCTCGGCCGCGTCCGGGCGTCGCCTAGGCGGAAGTTACCCGGCGCCGGTGCGTAGTTTCGGCTCTGCGTAAGGGTTGGGCGCCCGGGGCGGCTGTCTCGTTCGTGGCTACGCCG
>JBOHAW010000131.1:0-9216 GCA_050697975.1 Gaiellaceae bacterium | reverse complement strand
GACCCCTCTTCCCACATGCCCGCGAACATGCGATTCGCGCCGACCTTGAACACGGGATAGCCCCACGGCTCGTCCTCGTACGCCTCCGGAAAGGAGAGGGCGAGCTCGCGAATCCGCTGCACGTAGGCGGTCACGCTCACCGCGTCATTGTCGCCCGTTTCACGGGTCCGGGCGCGGGGTAGCCCAAGTCGTAAGCCATAAGGGGGTTCACATGCCGGATATTCGCGACGTGATGACGTCGAACCCGCGCGGAGTCGAGACCTCGACGCCGGTGACGGAGGCAGCAAGGATCATGAGCTCGGAGGACGTCGGCTCGGTGCCGATCCTCGAGGGCGACCGGCTCGTGGGGATGCTCACGGACCGCGACATCGCGGTCCGCGTCGTCGCCGAGGGCAAGGATCCGCAGTCGACGACCGCGGGCGAGATCGCCTCGCGCGACCTCGTCACGGTCGATCCGCAGCAGGATCTCGACGAGGCCCTGCGCCTGATGGCGCAGCACCAGGTGCGCCGTCTGCCCGTGGTCGAGGAGGACGGCCGCCTCGTCGGCATCCTCGCCCAGGCAGACGTCGCCACCGAGGGCGGCCACGACTCGAAGACGGGTCAGGTCGTCGAGGACATCTCGAGATAGCCCTCGCGCCACTGGCCGGCGGGATCGCTCCCGCCGGCCTCCCGACCAGGAAAGCTAGGGCCGCGCGAGCGTGATCGCCGGCGAGGTCCAGGTCTCGGTGTGAGCCGGGTTCGCCGGGTCGCCGCCGGCCTTGAGCGCCGTCAGGATCAGCTTGTACGTCCCGTTCGGGACGGCCTTCAGGTGGTCGCCGTTGCCCCGGCCGTTGTCGTGGAGCCGCCTGCCGTCCCACGTGAGCGTGAAGAAGCTCGTCGAAGCGCTGTTGCGCGGCAGCAGCTCCTGCTCGCCGACGTTCGAGAACGCCGGGTGCACCGGCTTGCCGCTCGAGGCCTCGACGACCTTGACCGTCAGCTTCCGCACCTGGTGGTCGAGGTGGTAGACGATCACCGGCGAGTCGCCGCCCGCGAGCGAGTACGTCGCCCCGGCCGGCTGGTTGACGAGATTCGGCCCCACGATCCGGGCGAGCCACGGGAACCCGAACGGGGTCGGTGCGAGCGCCTGGATCGACTGGTAGTCGCCCTTGAAGCCGGCGTAGGGGACGCGGTAGGTCTGCCCGCCGGCCGCCGGCGTGAGCACGACGTAGCCGCCGTAGAGACTCTTGTCGGCGAGCGCCGGGCTCGCGCCGACGGTCACGCCCAGCGCGGCCGTGCCGCCGGCGGGCACCGTCACGCTGCTCGCCGTGAAGGCCACCGTCGACGCCGCCGCCACGAACGCGGGCACGAACGTGTTCGGCCCGGTGGCGAGCGCGTCGAGGCTCGACACGCCGTAGGTGACCGGGGCCGGGCCGCCGTTCGCGATCTGGAGCGTGAACGAGCCGCCCGAGCCCTCGCCGAGCGAGACCTTGCTCGGGTTGACGGTCGTCGTGGCGAGGATGGAGTCGTCGACGTCGAGGAGCCCGGCACCCTGCCGGTGCACGTTGTCGACGCCCGCGGGAGCCGTCTTCGCCTTCGGATCGGCGCTGTTCTGCAGGAGCGTCCGCACGAGCCCCGCCGGCACCGCCGGGCGGGCCTCGAGCAGGAGCGCAGCCGCGCCGGCCACGTACGGAGAGGACATCGAAGTACCGCTGAGGCTGGCGTGCCCGCCCTTCTCCACCGGGTACGTCGACCAGATCGAGCCGCCGGGCGCGCCGAGGTCGGGCTTCAGGAGGAGCTCGGCCCCAGGGCCGAAGGAGCTGAAGGCCGAGATCTGCCCCGCGGTCGGGTTGGACGAGCTCGCGGTCGTCGCCGTCCAGCTCATGCTCACGGGCCCGGCCGCGAGCCGGCTGTCGATCAGCTCGCCGTCGCTCTTCCCCGCCATCACGACGGGAATCGTGATCGCCGGCGCGCCGGCCACGGTCGGCGAGACGAAGCCGATCGCGTTGTTGTAGAGCACGACTGCGGCAGCGCCTGCGATCTGGGCGTTCAGCGCCTTGTTGTAGAAGCCGCAGGTGCCGCGCCGGATCAGCGCCGCCTTGCCGGCGAGGCTGCCGGCCGGCAGCGCCGCGCAGGCATCCGCGGCCGAGCTGGCCGTGCCCGTGCGAGCCATGGGCAGGCTTCCGGACTTCGGCGGCGCCGGCGATCCGCTCGCCGGGTTGTAGCCGACCAGCCTGCCGTCGGGGGAGATCGAGAACGCGTTCTGCGCCACGAGCGTGTTCTCGAACGAGGCCGTGCCGATCACGTTCAGGCCCACGCCGGGCGCGCCGGCCGCGTACAGGCCGTTCGCGCCGCTGTTCCCGATCGAGGCGACGACCACGACGCCGGCGTCGGCGAGCTCGTCGGCCGCCTTCGCGGTCGGGTACTGGAAGAAGTTTACGAACGAGGCGCCGATGCTCATGTTGAGGACGTCCATGCCGTCCTCGAGCACGCGCTCCATCGCCGCGATCAGGACGTCCGCGGAGGTCGAGCCCTCGCAGCCGAAGACGCGGTAGGCGCCGAAGGAGACGCCCGGCGCGACCCCGGTGACACCGGTCGGGCCGGCCGACTTCGCGCCGACGATGCCGGACACGTGCGTGCCGTGGCCGTTGCAGTCGTCGGGATTCGCATCCGGGTGCGGGACCGGCTGGTACGTCGGGTTCGCCGGGTTGGCGTCGAAGCTGTCGCCGACGAAGTCGTAGCCGGTGACCACCCGGCAGCCCGCTCCGAAGCAGCCGCCGAGGTCGGGATTGTGGAAGTCGGTGCCCGTGTCCAGGACCGCGACCTTGACGCCCGCGCCGGTGAGGCCGAGCTCGTTCTGCGCCACGTCCGCGCCGGTCATCGCGATCGCCGACGCGAGGTCGGGATCGGTAGCGGCCTCGGGCTGCCCCGGCGGCAGCGACACGGACACGACCGGATAGACCGCGGTCACGCCCGGAAGGCGGGCAAGCTGCCCGGCGCCGGAGCGGCTCACACTGACCGAGAGCCCGTTCCAGAGCGTGTCGAACGCGAAGCGCTCGGCGTACTCGACGCCGGCCGCCATCGCGGCGGCGCGGAACGCCTCCTTCTCGGCCTTGAGCAAGGAGATCGAGGTGCCCTTGCGGCTCGGCTTGCGTGTCAGCTCGACGAACCACGCCTGAGGCGTCTCGTTGAGCGCCTCGGCCGAGCCGGCCAGCGGCAGGCTCGCCGCCGGGTCGCCGCCGGCCTGAGCCGCCGGCACCGCGAGCGCTGCCGCGACCATGCCGACGACGGCAAGCGTTCTTCGAATCCGAACAGATTCCGTTTTCACCCTGCTCCTCGAGATAGGACGCCGCGAACCTCCGCGCCGCAGAGGCTCCTAGGTATCGCACCTTATTCAGGTGAGGGCAGATTTCAAGAGATTCGGGTGCGGAACCTGCTCGAATCCCTCGACCGCGGCGCTAGGGCGCAGTGACCATCACGAAGGCCCCGGGGCCGAAGCCCCGAGCCTCCATGTGGTGACCTTGATCCTGAGTGCGGCGTTGTGTCGCGGTGCGCTGACTACGGCGTGGCGTCGTGGACGACGACGTTGCCGCTCTTGTGCGGGAAGACGAATACGAAAGGCGACGGACACTCGCGCCCATCGTCATCATCAGACACAAAGAAGGATCGATGACGCGCATCGCCATTGCATCGGTGGTCTCCATCACCGCAGCGCTCATCGCGGCGGCGCCTGCGACGAGCCGAACGGACGCTCAGAACGCGGCGCCCAGACCGTGCTCCACGACCAAGGTGGGCGGCGCCGCCGTGCTCGGCTGGTGCGGGCCGGCGAAGGCGACGGTCAAGCTCCGCGGCAAGACGCTGGCCTTCAAGGGTGGCGTCTGTGGAACCGTGGGGGGCGTTGGAAAGACCAACTGGACGCTGAACATCGGGAAGTACACCGTCCCGCCGGCTAAGCCGAAGTTCAGCAGCTTCGGCGCCGCCGGCAGATCGAAGGCAGGCACCTATATGAAGGGCGAGTTCGTAGTCTCGTTCCAGCTGCCCGGCAAGCAGTACGCCCTCCAAGGCGGGCCGGTTTGGGGACTTCCGTGGCCGAAGGTGACGATCAGCGCCGGAGGGAAGAGGGGCACCTTCTCCGGCCACGCGTTCCTCAATGCGCTCGGAAAAGGGACGCCAGTGAGCGGCTCCTGGACCTGCTGATGACGATCGCGTGGGATTCCTGCCCATCTGCCGGCTACGGTGACTCAGCAGCTCGCTCGTTCTCGGGGCAGGGCCGGCGAGTTCTCGCGGCTCCCCCGCGGGACACACCCGTGCGCCGATAACTGGCTCGTGAGAGGCAGGAGCTGCGCGATCGCCCTCGTGCTCGCTGTGACAGGCTGTTCGCTCGGCGACCGCGAGGCGGAACCGTCAGGGCCGGAGCTCGCGTCGGGTCAAGCGGTCCCGGCGCGGTGCGTCGCGCGCAAGGTACGGCCTGCTGCAACGGTGACGTTCGTCGCCAACGGGCTCGCATGGGCGCTCGAGCCCGGCAGCGGACGGCTCTCGTGTCTCTTCTCCGTCCGAGACCCTGGCCCCTTCGCTGGGGTCCGCGTGGCGACCGAGCGCTTCTCGCGCGACTCGAGGTCAAGGCGCTCGCCGACGCTCCGAGACGCCCTCCGACGCGGGTCGATCCCCCGGCCTCTTCCTGGGGCCGCCCGATCGGGAAGTCGATCGTCTTCGTCAGTCGCGGCGGTCGAGCGCTGCTCAAGGCGCACCCCGCCGGGGGCGGATTCACGGACGTGACGCCCGTGCGGCGAGGCCGCTACGAGCTCGTCGGCGCGAGCTCCGCACCGGTCGTCTGGAGCGGCGCGCCTGGGGAGCGCGTCTCGGATCTCTTCGCCGGCCTGCTCGCGTCCCCGCCTTTTCGGGAGCTGGCGTTCACGGTCGGCCACTCCTGCGAGTGCCGTCGTGGTGAGCGCGCGGCATCGGCGCGGCGCGGAGCTGCTCCCCGACGATCGTCCTTCGCGTGTGGTGGGATGACTCGACGCCGAGCACGTGCTGATGGCGGTGGGCGGCTGCGGGGAGAAGCTCGATCTCTACTCGCTCTCGAAAGAGTCGCTGGATATGCGCCCGCTCGTGCGCGGAGTAGGTGCGGCGTCCGTTCGCCGCCTGGAACCGGCGCCGCCGCCGCCGCTGCCGCTCGAGGTGCTCCGCCAAAGCAGCGGGTTCGCCTGATAGCGCGGCCTGGCGGCCGGTCGGCCGACGAAGGCGAAAGGCCGCCTTTGCGACCTCTTTCTAGGTGGGCGGAGCAGCTCGGGCCTGGTCCGCGGTTGCCGTCGAACGGCCCATGCGTTCGTTCCACCACGCCGCGACCGCGAACTCCGACCCCGAGCTCCTTCATCGTTCCCGCGCTCCACTGGCCGTACATCTCCTCGACCTCAACCGCGGCCCAGTCGCCCATCAAGACCCCGTGGATATTGAGACGCATCTCGTGCACGTGCCGCCGCACGCGCTCATCCTGCTCACGCGCACTGAGCATCCCGCGGCTGCGAGCCAGCCAGAGAAGAGCGAGCGCGTAGGAGTGGAGATCGGCGAGCAGCTCGTCGCAGCAGTACTTGGCAGGCAGGACCTGCTGGTCGTGGGGAAGGAAGTGGTTCGTGCGTATGCGCGCGGCGATGCGTTTGAGCGGCAAGTCGAGCCCCTCGAGCCAGCTCCGGGCGTGGCCGTGCCCGACACTCGCTGCGACTTCCTTGGCCAAGCGATCGACTTCGTGAAGCGCCGCACGGCTCGCGCGGGCGGCACGCCTTCGGTCGCGGATCGACTGGACCGCGACGGTGATCAGGGCCCCGAATCACGAGCAGACCTGCAGCTTGCAAGCTGTCGATAAAACGAGTTACTTGCTGAGCGAGCATGAGGCTCGGACGCGAGGAGCGGCGTCCATGATCCAACTCCGAAAGGTTCGGGTCAACGACCTACAGAAGCGCTCGGGTTGGCACGCGACCAACGGCGCTCTCGCTCCTGAAGTGTGCACAACGAAAGGTTGAGTCGGCCGAACCGAGTATTGCGCGAACCGCGCGATTGTCGAGCTGAGCGCTCCGGCTCTCGCGTTGCCAGTTTGAGGCGTGGGTGGCGTCCGATCTTCCCTCCGTTGGCGACTCAATGGCTGCCCCGACGGAGGTGGAAGGTCTCTTCGAGCGCGCGGGCGCGCTCGGGACCGATGCCGGGGACGGTGAGCCAGTCGGGGGGGCGGCGGCGGCGACCGCGGCGACGGTGCCGAACTGCTCGAGCAGCGCACGTGCCGACGTGGTCGAGATGCCGGGAACCGAGGCGAGGAGCGCCTCGGCTGTTTCGTTACCCGGTCTTGCTCGTGGCCGCTGCGCGTACGCCGGTCGCTCGGCGGCGGGCTCGACTTCCTGGCAGCGGTCGGCAAGCCGGTGGATCCACAACGCCGAGTCACGCTGATAACCGCTGCGCAAGAGCGCAATCCCCTGGTCGATGACGGCGAGGCACACGCCGCGTACGGCGTTGTGGTGGAGCGGGCCCCGATCGAGGTCACTGCCCTCCACGAGCAGGTAGGGAAAGGCGCAAGCTGCCCGAAGCTTGCCGAGTTGCGGCCAGAGGCGACCCTTGAGCACGGCGGCATGGAGGTCGAGGACACGCTTGCGCTCGACGAGCGTGTCGGCGCCGAGGGCGTAGTCGCCGGCAGGCAGCGCCCGTGATCTCGATCTCGGCTCCCAGTTCCGCGAGCGTCTCGGCGATCCCGCTTTGGCGCTCGTGGACGTCGACGATGATCGTCACCGGTGGCGCCTTCGGGCGAGCCATTGCAGCCATTCTTGCCGCCGAATCTGCCTGTCGCGACCCGGCAAGACTCGCCGCGTCTCTCTCGGCCCAACCCTGCCGCCATCGCAGGGCTCCGGCCGCCGGGCACGGCACGATGACCGCCGTGAAATTCCGCGAACTCATACGCCAGCTCGAGGCCGACGGCTGGCGTCTCGTCGCTCAGCGCGGCAGCCATCAGCAGTACGAACATCCGACGAAACCCGGAAAGGTGACCGTGGCCGGAAAGCCGAACGCGGACGTGCCGAAAGGCACCGCTGCGAATATCCTTCGACAAGCGGGACTACGGAAGCCGAGTCGATGAGCGAGTACCTGGTCGTAATCGAACACGAAGCCGAGTCATGGGGCGCTTACTGCCCCGATCTACCCGGCGTCGGCGTGGTCGGCGACTCGCGAGACGAAGTGGAGCGGCTCATCCGGGAAGCGGTCACCTTCCACCTCGAGGGCTTGCGCGAGGCCGGGGAGCCGATTCCCGAGCCAACCGCGGTCGGAACGACTCTCGTCGAAGTTCCCGCCGCCTGACTGCCTCTCGGCGCGCCGCCGCCCTTACCGGCACAACGGTTCGCGCAATAACTTGCACGCCCTCCGCGAGGAGAAATCGCTGCACATTCGCTGAAACGATGATGGGCGGAACCGAACGTTGCGCAAACCACCCGACCTGTGGCGTGTCCGTCGCCGCCTCGGCCTTCAGCCTGGACTGACGGAGCGCGTCGGCACACCACGCCGAGCACGCTTCTCGCTACCGCTCTAGCGCCGAGAGGAGTAGCGCTTTCCATCGCCACCGGCTTCCGCCTCTCATCGCCGGTCGCGCGGCACCGAACAGCGAGTCGTGGTCCGAAGGCTGTGGTCAGTCGGTCTTGCGGCCGGCCGCGAGCTTCACCGAGACCGGCACGTCGAACCGCCCGCCGGTGGCGTAGGCGGCCATGCGGCGCTCGAGGGCAGCCCGGATGCGCTCCCGCGTCTCCTCCGACTGGCCGCGCACAAGCGAGGCCATCCGAACCGTCCCACATTGCAGGGCGGCCCAGAAATCCCCGAACGAGTTCACGGGGTGCGTGAATGCTATGCGTCGCACATCCACGTCGACGAGACCCTCTCTTTCGAAGAGGCGCCCAAACTCCCCGTCGTCGGAGAACCGGAAGACGTCGGGACCTGGCGGAAGGCCGTCGGGCGGTCCCGCGCCGGCCTCTCCGACCGCCTCGAGGAACACGCCGAACATGCGCATCTCCGCCGGCGCGTCCCAGGTGGTCAGCGCCAGCCGGCCCCCGGGCGCGAGGACCCGTACGCCCTCGGCGACCGCCAGCTCAGGACGGCCGAAGTGGGGGAGCCCGAAGTTGCCGACCACCGCGTCGAAGGCGCCGTCCTCGAACGGGAGCGACTGAGCGTCCGCCCGCCTGAACTCGACACCCGGATGCTCGGCGCCAGCCCTGGCGACCATCGCCTCGGCGACGTCCACACCCCATACCCTCGCCCCCAGGCGAGCTGCCTCCGCGGCCACGTACCCAGGACCGGTGGCCACGTCGAGCACGCGCGTGCCCGGACCCACCCAGGCGCTATCCAAGAGCGGTCCGACCAGCCGGCCCGTAACGGCACCGAAGAACCCCGCGTACCCTTCCACGCGCTCTTCCCACGCACTCGCCTCGAACTCATCGAACGCGTCAAGATCGATGTTCACCTCATCGCTCGCCATTGCGTACTCCCTTGTCGAACCCCGTGATGGCGAGCATAAGCGCGGGCAGGCAGCGCAGCAATCAGGGCGGGCAAGTGTGAGTGGACAGGCAGGCGGTGACGCGGCCGGCTGAGCTTGGCGAGCGACCCTATGGATGTCACCGAGGGTTAGCTAGCGGCCTCGTCCTCGTCGATCCGAGCGACGGTTCGACGCGAGGTGCTGTAAAGAACGAGCGACGAGCGTGGCCTCTCTGTACAGATGGAACCGCCGCAGCCCGTAGCTCGCAACTGTCAAGAACGGCCGCTCGAACGCGCATTGCTTCAGTGACGGTGTTCGGTTGAACCCACATTTCCGACATTCCTCTATGGAGGGTGTCCGATTCGCTGCCGTGATTGGACCTCTCTGGTAGTGAGACCTGCTCCTCCGTTGGCCCCGAGATGACTGAGTAGGAGAACCGAGTTTGGAGCTTCTTGCGCCACGGCTGGTGCCCGCTGAGCAGCGAACAACGACGGGAGGCTGTCGGCCTGCTCGCCGAGTTGCTGCTCGATGCCGCAGTGAAGTGCGGGGGCGTCTTTTCTGGGGTCGTTTCTGCCGGCGCTTTGCATGGCGCTTCCGACAGCGTCGGCCCGCTCCCGGATGAGGGCGTCAGGGCGCGCAGGGCGGCGTGATGGGCCGGAGTCGCGAACCCCGACAAGAAGGGGCGGGTCCGAGATCGGGTGTCGAGGCGAGGCCGCTCCGCGTGAGCGCGGAGCGGCTGTTCGAGC
>JBOHAW010000130.1:0-4322 GCA_050697975.1 Gaiellaceae bacterium | reverse complement strand
GCCGCGCTCATGTGCCTCGCGCAGCGCCGTCTCGTCCTGGACTGCGTCCAGCAGGAGCGCTCCCTCCACGTCGAGCGAGCCCTCCAGCGCCAGCTCCGGCACCTGCCTCCCGGTGTTGCCGAACCAGCGCTCCCTCACAGCTCGACCGAGCCGCCGGGCTCCGGGGCGATGATCTCGACGTCCGGCGCCAGCTCGCGCAGCTGCTCCGGCGTGCCCGTCAGCAGCCCGAACGTGCCGTAATGGCTGGGGACACAGCGCTTGACGCCGAGCAGCTCGAGCGCGACCGCCGCTTCGCGAGGCCCCATCGTGAAGTGGTCGCCGATCGGCAGGATCGCGACGTCGGGCTCGTAGAGGCGTCCGATCAGCTGCATGTCGCCGAACACGGCCGTGTCGCCCGCGAAATAGAGCTTCGTCCCGTTCTCGACCTCGACGACGTAGCCCGCCGCCTCTCCCAGGTAGACGATGCCGTCGTCCGTGCCGAGTCCGCCCGAGTGGAGGGCGTGCGTCATCGTGAACTTGACCCCGTCCACCTCCTGCGTTCCGCCCTTGTTCATGCCGCCGCTCGAGGCGCCTTCCACGCCCTGACCTTCGAGCCACGATGCGAGCTCGAAGATGGCCACGATGGCGGGCGAGTGGCGCCCGGCGAGCTCGACCGTCTCGCCCACGTGGTCGTTGTGTCCGTGCGTGATCGCGAGGATGTCGATCCGCTCGGGCTGCTTCTCGTCGTCTGGGCACTTCGGATTTCCGAGCCACGGGTCGACGTAGACCCGCTTGCCGCCCGGGGTGTCGAACCGGAAGGAGCCGTGGCCGAGCCACGTCAAGGAAACGCTGGGCATCAGTCCCCCCTGTCGGTGGTTGTCCCGGAATCTAACCGGCCGGCCTCGAGGCCGAGGAGGGCGTAGGCCTCGACCGGACGGCTCTTCCCCTTCAGCTCGAGCGGGCCGAGCGGCTCGACGCGCGCCAGTCCCTCGACCTGGGCGTACGTGCCGGCGCCGAGCACGACCTGACCCGGCTGGGCGTAGGTCTGGAGGCGCGACGCCAGATTCACCGTGTCGCCGATCGTCGCGAAGCTCCGCTGCTCGCGGCTGCCGACGTTCCCGACCACGGCCGGGCCGCTGTTCACGCCTACACGAAAGCGCGGCCAGTCCGCGCGGCCCGCGGCGATCTCGTCGGCCGCACGCTGGAGGGCGAGGCCGGCCCTGGCGGCCCGCAGCGCGTGGTCGCCCTGATCGCCGGCGACGTTGAAGACGGCCATCACGGCGTCGCCGGCGAAGCCCTCGATCGTGCCGTCCTCGTCCAGCAGGGTCGGGACGGTCACCGCCCAGTAGCGGTTGAGCATGGCGACCACCTCCCCGGGCGAGTGCCCTTCCGAGAAGGCGGTGAACCCCTGGAGGTCGGCGAACAGGACGGACACCTCGCGCTCCTCGCCGCCGAGCTCGGCGAGCCTCGGGTCCTCCCGCATCCGCGCGGCCAGCTGGGGCGAGAGATAGGGCCGGAAGAGCTCGTCGAGCGTTCGGATCTCCCGCGCCGACCGTTCCAGCGCGCCGGCCTCCTCGCCGGAGATGCCGTCGCGGCCGCGCAGCTCGGCGAGCACCGGCTCGAGCGGCTCGCCACGCTCGAGAGCGCCGACGAGCGCCTTCAACGCGTCCGCCGAGCGCTGGTCGACCCGTTCCACCGTCTCCTCGAGATAGACACCGCTGAACACTCCGAGCGGCGAGGCCTGCCGCCGGTACTCGGCCCGTGCGCTCCACGCCACGAGCCCGAACGCGATCGCCATCAGGACGTGCCATTCCCACCAGGAGGCGTGCCAGTTGCGCGCGAGGGCGCCGGCGATCATCGCCTCGGCCAAGAGGACGAACGCGGCGGCGAGCGCGAGCAGCAGGTTCGCTCCCCGCAGTCGGAAGAGCGCGAGGTAGCGGTAGGCGGCGAACGCGTAGAGCGCGACGCCGGGCGCCGCCAGCGCGGAGAGCAAGATGTCGGCCGTCCCCTCCGAGATCGGCTCGTCCAGCGGCGGCAGCGAGGCGAGGGAGACCGCTCCCCAGGCGGCGAGCAGGGCCGCGAACGCCAAGCCGAGCGGCCGCTGGGCGCGCGCGATCGCCGCTGCGCGCACGGGGTCGATCTCGAGTGCGGAGAGCGCGACCAGCACGCCCGCGCCGAGCAGGCCGATCTGCGTGGCGATCACGAAGCCCGTGCTCGGGCCCGCGAGCAGCACGGTTGGCGTGGCGGCCGCGTGCAGGCCGAGGAAGCCGGCGCTCGTCATGAAGGCAAGGGAGACCAGCACGAGGCGCGCGTCCGCCCGTCGCCGGGCGGCGTCCCCGGCGAGCGCTCCGAGGCCGACGTTCACGACCGCGGCGAGCAGCACGAGCCAGAAGTGGGACGGATTGTGCTGCCAGTGGGCGTCGAGCTCCGAGCGCGCGAGCAGCAGCACGAGCCCGGCGAGCGGGACGGCCAGTGCCAGCGCGACGCGAATCGGCACGACAGCCGCCGAGCCTACTGCACGAAACCGACCCGGAAGCAGGAGCGGACCCGGAGGCAGGCTTGCCCCCGCCGGGAGGCCAAGTGAGCGCAGGAACGAGCGGCTTCTCAGGGGTCTGACCCCTGGCCATGTCCGCTAAGGCCCTCGTGCGCAACCCCGCATGCGTGCGCACCAAGCGCCGGTCTCGCCGCAGGCCGAGCGACTGCGGCCTTGCACCGGCCCGTGCGGCCGTGTCCGGGTCTGACCCCAGGACATGTCCGTCACGGAGGCGGGCTTCGCCCAGAAGGACCGTCCGGACCGCCGCCGAAGCTATGGAGGAGATGTCTCGCCAGACGCTCCCGGTTGCGCTCGTGCTCGCCGCCGCGCTCGCCGAGATCGCCGACCTCGGCGCCGTCTCCTTCTACCTTCTCGTCGCGGCCGTGCCGGTGGCCGCCGTTGCCGCGCTGGGGTGCTTCGGCGACCTGGTGGAGACGCCCGGCGGAGATGCTGGCATGATGTGGGCTCGCCTGCAGTCGGTGCTCGCGGCGCTCGGGCTCGTCTGGATCGTCGCCGCCGCCGCCACGCGGGCGCACGCGGTCGAGGGAGACGTACCTCCTGTCGGCGTGTCCGCGCTCCTCGCCTGCCTGGTCGTGGTCTCGGCGCAGGCGATCGTCGCGCTCGCGGCGCCGGAGCGACCGAAGCTTTCAGATTCCTAACGTGCGCGGCCGGCCGTCCGCGCCGTACCTCGCGGCGGCCTCGCCGAGCGCGTAGTCGACGAATGCCAAAGTGCGGTCGACCGCTTCGGCGCCGGCTGGCTGGTGAACCCGTAGCCACGGGTCGGCACGGTCGTCCAGGGCGCGTTGAACGAGACTCGCCCAACCCGCGTCCAGTGCGCCAAGAGCCCACTCCCCGGCCTCCCGCTTCGAGGTGACCCGTCCGCTGTTCAGCGTGTGCAGGATCCGGCAGAAGGAGAGAACGAGGAGAGGCTGCTTCCAGCGGCTCATCGCCGGCCCTTGCCCCGCCGCGGCCTCGAAACGATCCTGGGACTCCCGAGCCCAGGTCGCCCACTCGTGCATCGCCGTCAGCACCTCGCCGTGGAGTTGATCCGCAGACACCGGGTCGATGAGGCTCTTCGGATCCGGCCCCGCGAGGATCACCCCGTGTTCCCGTAGCGACCACCGCACAACCTGTGTGTTGCAGTGGTTGTCCCAGACGAGCTCGGTGCTTCCGTTGTCGAGGTACAGATAGGGCGGCCGGGAGGGGCCGAGTCGACGCAGGCTGTCCCTGGGGATGTACGAGCCTTCCAGGTGCTGCGCCCACGGAACGTCGAGCGCGTAGAGCTGCTTGTGCACGGTCTGGAGTGCAGCCAACTGCTGAGCGCTGACCTCGTCGTGGGTCACGACCACGAAGTCGACGTCGCTGTGAACGTCGGCGTCGCCGACGGCGAACGAGCCTTGCAGGTACGCCCCGCAGAAGTTCTCGGCCAGGATCGTCCGGGCGCTCGCGACCAGCTCCCGAAGAACAGCGTTGAGCTCGGGGTAGAGAGTCGGATCGGCCATCTCGACCGCCGGTCCTAGAACGGAAGCTGGTTCGCGGCGTCCTTCGCCAGGTCGATCAGCGGCTGGACGGCGAAGAACGAGCCGACGTTGACGACGAGCGCTGCGAAGACCGAGGCCTGCAGGAGGCCGTCGCGCGGCGGGGAGCCGCCCGCGGCGGCGAGGCCGAGCTCCGCGCCCGGGCGCATGTACATCGCACGGATGACCGCGAGGTAGTAGTAGAGGCTCACGGCCGTCGCGACGACGCCGACGATCACGAGCCACGTCCAGCCGGCCTCGTAGGCCGCCGCGAAGGCGTAGAACTTCCCGAC
>JBOHAW010000129.1:0-2289 GCA_050697975.1 Gaiellaceae bacterium | reverse complement strand
GTGCTCGCCCACACGAGCCCCCGGCGCGGCGGCCGCAACGGCACGACGTTCGAGCGCTCCGCGCGCGCGCTCTCGAGGATACGGCCGCGCAGGCCGGCCGGCGGCTCCGGGCCCTCGGCGCCGAAGGCGAGCGCAGCCGCGACCTCCGAGAGCTCGTGCAGCTCCGCGCGGCACCGCTCGCAGGTGCGCAGGTGCTCCTCGTACTCGCGCTCGTCGTCCTCGTCGAGGGCGTGCAGCGCGTACGGGGCGGTCAGGTCGTGGATCTCGTGCTGCTCCATGGATCTCTCTCGGTCGATGGTTCGGACAGCAGGTCCCGCAGGCGGGAGAGGCCGGCGAACATCCGGCTCTTGATCGTCCCGACCGGCTGGCCGAGCCGGTCGGCCAGCTCGGACTGCGTGAAGCCTCCGTAGTAGGCGAGCTCGAGCGCCTCGCGCTGGGCGTCCGGCAGCGCCCGGAGTGCGAGCTGGACGCGCTCGCGCTCGAAGCGGAGCCACACGACGTCGTCCGTCGTCTCGCCCTCCGCCTCGACCGCCTCCTCGAGCGGCTCGACCCGCCGGCGCTCCTCGCGCCGGACCAGGTCGACCGCCCGGCGGTGGACGAGCGTCAGGATCCACGTGCTCGCCTTCGCCCGCTCGGGAACGAAGCGGGCAGCCGAGCGCCACACGCCGAGGAAGGCCTCCTGCACCGCGTCCTCGGCGAGCGCGCCGTCCCGCAGGACGCGCAGCGCCAGCCCGTAGGCGACCCGGCCGTACCGGTCGTAGAGCTCCGCAAGCGCCGACTCCTCGCCGCGGGCGACGAGCGCGACGATCGCTTCGTCGGACAGGTGGGCGAGGTCGCGCGACACAGGCGTCGTCCGCCGGGCAGGGCGGGAAGGCGCCAACGCTAGCACGGCCGCCGCGGGGTTCATCGCGGACGTAGTTCGTCTGGGAGGGGTGCTCCGGTTCGCGGTGAACCGCCGTGGCGCGCCCGGCGAATGGGAGCCGACGACGGCCTACGACCTTCCATTCCAGCCAGCCGGCCGTCGGAGAAAGGAGCAGACCATGCGCACAGCCGCACTCGGTCTTGTGGTCGCCTTCGCGGCCGTCGCCGTCGCCGCGCTCGTACGAGGTACGGCCCCGGACGCGGGCACGGCCTCGAGTCACCGGGAGGCGCCGCTGATCTCGGACGACCCGGCAGCGGACAACACCGACCTCTACGCGTTCCGGAGCCCTGACAAGCCGGACACGATCACGATCATCTCGAACGTGCTGCCGGGCGAGGATCCGGCGGCCGGCCCGAACTACTACCGCTTCTCGTCGACCGCCCGCTACAACGTCTCCATCGACCGGGACGGCGACGCTGCGCCCGACGTCACGTACCGCTTCCAGTTCCGCAACCGGGCGGGCCAGTTCTTCCTCGGCAACACCGTGCAGGACTACACGGTGACGCGGATCGCGGGGAGCACCTCGCAGGTGGTGGCGCAGGGCGCCACGCCGCCGAACAACATCGGTCCACGGACGACGCCGAACTACCGCAACCTGGCCGCGGCCGGCGTGCTCGGAATGGAGGGCGGCGGCAGCGTGTTCGCGGGCCAGCGCGAGGACGGGTTCTTCGGCGACGTCGGCGCGATCTTCGACCTGGTCGCGCTGCGCAAGGGCACGGGCAACATGGGCGGGGGCAAGGACTTCTTCGCCGGTTACGGCGTCCACGCGCTCGCGCTCCAGATCCCGATCTCGCAGCTCGACGACGGCGATCACACGATCGGCATCTGGACCAGCGTCGACCGGCAGCAGGTGCAGGTGCGCACCGTCACGCAGAAGCAGCGCGTGCGGGTCAGGGTCGGGAAGAAGACCGTCACCAGGACGATCGGCGTCCGCCGCTCGGTGGTGACGAGGCCGTGGGTCCAGGTCTCGCGGCTCGGCAACCCGCTCGTGAATGAGGTCGTCATCCCGACCGACCGCAAGGACGAGTGGAACCGAGACGTCCCGGCCGACGAGTCGAAGTACGAGAGCTTCTACCGGACGCCGATCCTGGCGGCGGTGATCAACACGCTCTACCCGGGCGTCATCAACGCACCCGAGCGCGATCGCGACGACCTCGTGGCCGTGCTGCTGACGGGGGTGCCGCAGCTGAACAACACCGGCACCAAGCTCGCCGACATGCTGCGACTGAACATGTCGATTGCGCCCGCGGGGCCCGTCGGCACGGGCCACAGGCTCGGCGTCTTCGGCAACGACACCGCCGGCTGGCCGAACGGCCGCAGGCTCGAGGACGACGTGATCGACATCGCCGAGCGGGCGGTGGCCGGGA
>JBOHAW010000128.1:0-4019 GCA_050697975.1 Gaiellaceae bacterium | reverse complement strand
CGCGAGCGCGACCTCGCCGGTCCTGGTCGCCCAGTTCACGACGTGGCTGCAGACGCTCGCGCGCCGCTTCCCCTCGGTGAAGGAGTACATCGGCCCGAACGAGCCGAACCAGCCGCGGTTCTGGCAGCCGCAGTTCACGGCCGGTTGCGCCAACGCGTCCGGAGCGGCCTACGCGTACGTGATGGGGGCGATGTACGACGCGCTAAAGTCGGTCAACGCCCAGATCGAGGTCGTCGGCGTCGCGCTCTCCCCGCGCGGGAACGACCTCTGCCTTGCGCGCAACAACGTCTCCACCTCGCCCGTCCGCTTCCTGAACGCGCTCGGCAAGGAGTACCGCCGCAGCGGCCGGAAGCGGCCGCTGATGGACTCGTTCAGCTTCCATCCGTACCCGGCCGTCAACACCGATCAGCCGCTCAAGGGCTACAACTGGCCGAACATCGGCGTGCCCAACTTCGACCGGCTCAAGCAGGCGATCCACGACGCGTTCGCCGGGACCGCGCAGTCCACGATCGAGCAGGGGCTGAAGATCCGCGTGCACGAGAGCGGCCACGAGACCGAGACCAAAGGCGTGCCCGGCTACTCCGGCAAGGAGGAGGTGCCGCCGGTGGACGAGGCGACCCAGGCGCGCTACTACGAGCAGCTCGTGCACTTCTTTGCCTGCGATCCGAGCGTCGACTCGGTCAACTTCTTCCACCTGATCGACGAGGCCGACCGCGGGGGGCTCCAGAGCGGGCTCCTGCGCCGGGACGGCTCCCGCAAGCCCGCCTACGCGGCGGTCAAGAGCGCGATCGCGGACGTCGCCTCCGGCTGCAAGGGCAAGCCCGCGCGGTGGAGCCCCGCCGCGAGCGTGGTCGGCGCGAACGTCGACTTCGGCGTCGCCGGGTCGAGCGCGATGAACGTCGGCGTCACGACCGAGGAAGAGGCGGCCTACAGCGCCGGCGTCTTCCGCGTCTCCGAGCCGCTCACGGACGCCGGCCGCACGGCCATCTCCCGCTCGCTCGCCTCGGTCCGGCAGCCTGGGACCGCGGTCGTGACCACCAAGGGCACGGTCCGGGCGTACTACGCGAGGCGCGTGCGCACGCCGCACCGGCCGCTCGCGCCGGGCACGTACGTCTACGCGTTGAAGCTGACGGCGACGATGAACCCCTCCCGGTCGAGCTTCTTCGTGAGCACGCCGTTTGCCGTCGCCGCCGCCGCCTAAAAGCACTCACGCTGGGCGCCGCGTGCTTGACACGAACGTGCGTTCGCACTAGGATGGCGAACACATGTTCGTCAGACTCGTCGTCATCACTCTCGTGGCCGCGATCGGATGGGCGGGTTTCGTGCGGCCCTCGGAGGGGGCCGGCCGAGAGCAGGTCTATGTCGTGAGGCCGACCGACACGCTCTGGTCGATCGCCGCGACTCACTATGCGGGCGACCCGCGTGAGGCGATCTGGAAGCTCCAGCGGCGCAACGGACTCGAGGGAACGCTGCTCCGGCCGGGGCAGCGATTGGTTCTGCCGACCTAGCCTGAACGGAGGCGGCTCGTAGAATCGAGCCGTGGATCTCGACCTCGTCTTCCTCGGCACCTCGGGCTCGATGCCGACCGCGAAGCGCGCTCCCACGGCGATGCTCGTCCGCCGCGGCGGCGAGCGGCTGCTCTTCGACTGCGCCGAGGGCACCCAGCGGCAGCTGCTCCGGTCCGAGGTCGGCCTCGTCGAGCTGCGCGAGGTCTTCCTTACCCACTACCACGCCGATCACTACCTCGGCCTGCCGGGGATGCTGAAGACGTTCGCGCTGCGGGGCCGAGAGCTTCCGATCACGATCTACGGGCCGCCCGGCCTGAGGGAGCTCTTCGGCGCGCTGCGCCGCATCTTCGGCAAGCTCACCTACGAGCTCGACCTCGTCGAGCTGCGACCCGGCGCGACGCTGGAGCGCGGCGACTACGACCTCGTCACCTTCCCTGTCGAGCACGGCGTCTCGGCTCTCGGCTACGCGCTCGTCGAGCTGCCGCGGCCGGGGCGCTTCGACAACGACGGCGCCGAGGCGCTCGGCATCCCCGTCGGCCCCGAGCGCGGTGCGCTCCAGCGCGGCGACCCGGTCACACTGGCCGACGGACGCGTGATCACGCCCGACTCGGTGCTCGGCCCGCCGCGCCGCGGCCGCAAGGTCGTGCTCGCGGGCGACACGGCGCCGGCCCGGTCGGTGCTCGAGGCGGCGCGCGACGCCGAGGTGCTGGTGCACGAGGCCACGTTCTGCGAGGAGGAGCGCGAGCGCGCGCGCGAGACGAAGCACTCGACCGCCGCCGATGCGGCCGAGATCGCGAGGGTGGCCGAGGTCGGACTGCTCGCCCTCACGCACCTCTCGACTCGCTACTTCGGGCAGGACGTGGCGCGGGAGGCCCGCGCGATCTTCGCCGACACGGTCGTTCCGAAGGACTTCGACGTGATCGAGGTGCCGTTCCCCGAGCGCGGCGCTCCCCGGCTGGTCAAGGGCGGGGCTCAGCATCGGAGGCCGGCGGAGCCGGCGCCGGCGGAGGTGCCATAATCCCGCCGGAATGGCGGAGAGGATGGTGCAGGTCGCGGTGGCCGGCGACGTCACGGAGGCGGAGGAGATCCGGACGATCCTGAGCGGCGTTGGGATCGAGTCCGAGCTCCAGTCGGCCGAGGACGATCCGCTCACCGTGCTCGTCCCGGAGTCGGCGCTCGAGGACGCGAAGGACGCGATCGAGGCGATGACCGAGCCGGATGAGCTCGTCGACGAGTCCGCGTAGGACCGACTTCGGGCCGCTCGCGGCCCGCTACGACGAGCTGCGCGGCGTCGGCGAGCTGTGGCAGGAGACGGTCGCGGTGCTCGTTCGCGAGGGCGCTCTGCGGGGCCGGCGGGTGCTCGACGTGGGCTGCGGGACGGGCAAGCTCGCGGCTGCGCTCGCGGAGCGCTACGGGTGCCGGGTCTCCGGGGTCGACGTCTCGCCCGAGATGCTCGCGGTCGCACGGGGCCGCGTCCCGCCCGGCGTCGAGCTCCAGCTGGCGGCCGCCGAGGCGTTGCCGTTCGAGGACGCCTCCTTCGAGCGGGTGGTGCTGACGCTCGTCGTGCACCACCTCGACCGGCCCCGCGCGTGCCCCGAGTTCCGCAGGGTGCTCGGCGAGGACGGCAGGCTCGCCTTCCTCACGTTCGATCCAGCCCAGTTCGGCGGGTACTACCTGAACGAGTACTTCCCCTCGTTCCGCCAGATCGACGGCGAGCGGTTCGCGCCACCGCACGTGCTCGAGGCCGAGCTGCGGCGGGCGGGGTTCGCGGGCGTGACCGTCGTCTCCCATCGCCAGCGGGTGGCGATCGACCGCCAGACGGCGCTGACGAAGATCAGGGGCCGCCACATCTCGACCTTCCAGCTCATCTCCGACGAGGAGTACGAGGCCGGTCTCGCGCGCGCGGAGCGCGAGCTGCCCGCGCGGGTCGAGTACGAGTACTACTGGCTCGTGGTCACCGCGCGCGCGTAGTCGACGCGTTCGGCACCCAGCCAGGCGCCGAGCTCCTGGATCGCCTTCAGGGCGGCCTTCCGGCCGGATGCCGGTGCGTCGGGCTCCCAGTGCGCGGCGTTGATCGTGAGCACGCGCCGCTTGCGATCGTACTCGGGGTCGACCCGCCCGATCAGGCGGTCTCCGTGGAGGACCGGCAGGACGAAGTAGCCGTACTGGCGCTTCGCCTTCGGCACGTAGATCTCGAGCCGGAAGCGGAAGCCGAACAGCGCCTCGGCGCGGTCGCGGTCGTTGACGAGCGTGTCGAAGGGGGAGAGGAGGGTCGTGCGGGGCTCCCACTCGCCCGACTCGAGACGGTCGAGCAGGACGAGATCCTCGACGTGGACGTAGCGTTCGCCGGCCACGCTCTCGACGGCGACGGGCACGGCCCGGCCCTTCCGCGCCAGCTCGCCGAGGAGCACCGCGGGCCTCGTCCCGCCCGGCGGCCACGGAAGCTCTTTCGGCGCCGCGGTCCCGCGCGTTTGCAGCTGCCGCTCCGCCCGGAGCAGCTCGGCCTCGCGC
>JBOHAW010000127.1:0-3353 GCA_050697975.1 Gaiellaceae bacterium | reverse complement strand
TGATCACGATCTCCCGGCGCCCGTCGTAGCGCGGACCGCCGCGACGCTCGATGTACGCCGCCACCGCCTCCTTGAGGTCGTCGCGGCCGGTGAACGGCAACCAGCTGTTCGCATCGTCCTCGCCGATCGCCGCCCGGGTCGCCTCCATCGCGGCTGCGGGCGGCGGGATGTCGGTGTCGAGGTTCTCCAGGCGCAGGACGTCGGGGTCGTCGCCGGCCGCCGCGGCAACGCGATCGATGTTGAAGCCCGGGATGTGATCCAGGCGTCGAACTCCCACCGAACCTCCTACTCTCCCCCGGGCGAGAATAACGGCGACGCAAGACCGGACGAATCGGAACGACGACGCCGGGCTCCCAAAGCTAACGTCGCCCCATGGACCACGGCGAGCCAGTGGGCGACCGGGCAGGCAGGGTCTCGACGCTCGAGTTGTTTCTTCGACCTCGTCTTCGTCTTCACGCTCACGCAGCTCACCGCCCTGCTCTCCGACGAGCCGGACGCCGCCGGCCTGGTCAAGGTCGTTCTGCTGCTCTCGCTCATCTGGTGGATCTACGACGGCTATGCCTGGCTCACGAACGTGCGGTCCTGCTCCGCTTCATCGAAAGGGACTCGCAGATGGGCCGTGCGGTCGTCGTGCTCAAGATGCGCGACTCGGACCATAGACCTCACCGGCCTCCTCGGCTGGAGCGCACTCCGCGAGGAACCCCGGCCGAGCGCCTGACTCCCGAGGGCGAATCGTGTCCATGGAAAAAGCCCTGTTACCAGGGCTTTTTCTCTACCAGGCCTGTAAGCCGGGCGGGCAGCGATCAGTCGTCCTCGCTGGAGTCGCCCTTCAGGCGCACGACGTAGACGATCTCCCCGACGAGCCCTTGGTCGGTGAACGCCGCCGAGCCTCCACCCTTCACGCGCCCTCTCGCGTCCTCGAAGTCACCCGTGCCGCCGGCGATCCTGCCCGTACCGCGCTGGATGAACGAGCTCTCGGTGGGCAGGACCTCGTGGAGCTTCATCGGCACCGTGAGCGATCCGCGTCCGAAGTCGAGCTCGAACGTCGCGTCCACCTTCTGGTGACAGCCGGCGACGAACGGAGTGCAGCCGTCGTCGATCGAGTGGACGCAGCTCCGGCCGGTTCCGAGCAGGACGCCGGCGGGCGACACCATGTCGAACGAGAGGCCGAACCACGCGTCGGCGCAGTCGGCCGAAGCGTCGCCGACGTTCTCGACGCTGAAGACGATCCTCGACCCGTCGCCGCCGTTCGCCTGTGCCGACCCGGCGGTCAACGCCAGCGCACACGCGAGCCCGACGAGGGTGTAGAGGGTTTTCGTGCTCATCGCTTTCTCCTTCCGAGTGGGGTGCGCTAGGCGCCCGGGATGTCGCCGCAGGCGATCACGCTGTAGCCCGGCGAGTGGACGTTGATCGAGAAGCTCCCCCTCCTGAGCGTCTTCAGCGACGTGCCGGTGACGGTCGTGGCGGACTTGCCGTTCACGACGCTGGTCAGGGAGTTCCTGATCCGCGGGTTGGCAAAGGTCGGCTCGCGCCTGCACGGTCCCGTGTGGATGTGCGCCGGGAGGCCGTCCTGCGAGGTCCTGCTCAGAGTCAGCACGACCCGCACGTTCGACCCGGCGGGTATCAGCCTGGCCGTCCCAGAGACGCCCGAGTCGTGCTTCTCCTTCAGCTTGAAGACGATCCCCTTGCCGCCCGGGCTAGCGGCTTTGCCGTCCGCAGCGCTGCCAACCGCCAGGGCGGCGACGCCGACGCACAGCAGGATCGTCATCTTCGCCAGCGTCGTCCGATCCGTGTTCATGTTGGGCCTCCTGTCGTTTCCTCGATCCGTTCGTGCTGGAGCGCCGCGCGCCGGCTCGCCTCGACGACCGCCTCCGATGAGGGCGCCTCGAAGACGAGGAAGCAGCTGTCGTCCTCCGGGACGTAGACCACGCGGACCCAGCGCACCGGAATCCCTTCGCGTGTCAGCTGCTCGGCGGCCGACCGCGCGCGCTCTCCGGCGGCCGCGAGCGTCGCCGCGCCTGCGTTCGGCAGCTGCAGCTCGACGCGGTAGCTCTTCACGAACGAGACGATCCGCCGCCCGGGTAACGGTTTGCTAAGAGCGGGGTAAGGGACGCGCCGGTCGCGCGGGCTATGCCGCGCCCGATTCGGGTGCTAGCGTCGGCAACGCCGAAGGAGCGCGGAATGGACTTTCGGATCCTGGGCCCGCTGGAGGTGGCAGAGAGCGGCCGCGCGCTCTCGCTCGGGCGCGGCAAGCAACGGGCCCTGCTCGGATTGCTGCTCCTGCGCTCGAACGAGGTGGTCTCCCAGGAGCGGCTTGTCGACGAGCTGTGGGGGGAGTCGCCTCCGCCGACGGCGCTGACCGCTCTGCACGGCTACGTCTCGCGCCTGCGCAAGCTCCTCGGACCCGAGCGCCTGCAAACGCGCCCGCCGGGCTACGTCCTCCGGCTGGAAGTGGACGAGCTCGACCTGCACCGCTTCCAGCGCCTGCTCGATCAGAAGCGCTACCGCGAGGCGCTTGCGCTCTGGCGCGGGCCGGCGCTGGCCGACCTGGCCTTCGAGACCTTCGCCCAGGCCGAGATCGTCCGCCTGGAGGAGCTGCGCCTGGCCGCGCTCGAGGGACGACTCGAGAACGACCTCGCCGAGGGCCGCGATGCCGAGCTGATCGGCGAGCTCGAGGCCGTCGTCAAGGAGCACCCGCTGCGAGAGCGCTTCGCCGCCCAGCTGATGCTCGCGCTCTACCGCTCCGGCCGCCAGGCGGACGCGCTCGAGGCCTACCAGGCGACGCGCGCAAGACTCGTCGAGGAGCTGGGCCTCGAGCCGAGCGAGAGCCTGCGCCGGCTCCAGCGCCAGATTCTCGACCAGGACCCTGCACTCGACGCGGTGTCGCGCGACCGCCGGCCGCGGGCCGCGGGCCGTACGGATCTTCCCGCCTCCATCACGTCGTTCGTCGGCCGCGTGCGCGAGCTCGAGCAGGTGCGAGCGCTTCTCGAGCGGCGCGATGTACGCCTCCTGACCCTGACCGGCGCAGGGGGCACCGGCAAGACCCGCCTTGCGCTCGAGGTCGCGCGGTCGCGCGCGGACGGCTTCGCCGACGGCGCGTCCTTCGTGCCCCTTGCGCCAGTCGGGGACGTCGCCCTCGTCGCTTCCGCCGTCGCCCAGGCTCTGGACGTGCAGCCGAGCCAGGGACAATCGATCCCCGACGCGCTCAGGGACTTCCTGCGCGAGCGCGAGCTCCTGCTCCTGCTCGACAACTTCGAGCACGTGCTCGACGCTGCGCCGCTCGCGAGCGAGCTCCTCGCGTCCGCACCGGGCCTGACGATCCTCGCGACGAGCCGGGTCTATCTGAATCTGTA
>JBOHAW010000126.1:0-10271 GCA_050697975.1 Gaiellaceae bacterium | reverse complement strand
CAGCCGCGCCAGCAGCTCGGCGAACGCGAACGGCTTGGTCAGGTAGTCGTCGGCCCCCGCGTCGAGGCCGCCGATGCGGTCCTCGACCGCGTCGCGGGCGGTCAGCATCAGCACCGGCGCCCAGACGCCGTCGGCGCGCAGGCGGCGGCAGACCTCCAGGCCGTCCACCCCCGGGAGCATCAGGTCGAGGACGATCGCGTCGTACTCGGTCGCGCGCGCCATCCAGAGCGCGTCCTCGCCCGAGCGGGCGACGTCGGCGGCGTGCGCCTCCTCGACCAGACCGCGCCGCAGCAGCGCCGCGAGCTTCGGCTCGTCCTCGACGATCAGAACCCGCACCGGGCAATTGTCGCCGCCCGAAGATGAGAGCCGGATGAGAAGCCGGCCGAAGCTCGGCTTTTAGCGCCGCACGTAGGTGACCGTGAGGATGAACGGCGTCTTCGCGCGGCCGCCCGTGACGGTCAGACGCAGGCGACCGGTCTGAGCTGTCGTCGCGAGTTGCAGCGGACTGCTCCCGGCTCCGCGCGCGATCGGCGTCCGCCCCGTCTCGGCCTGCAGCGACAAGGACAGTCTCGCACCCGTCTTGTAGGTGAGCCGGGCGGTGAACGGACCTGAGCCGACTGCCAGCCGGTAACTTCGCGTGCGCCTCTGGGCGCTGACGGCGCCCATGAAGACGCTGCTGCCGAGAGCCGCGCTCGGCTGTGCGGCGGCGCCGAGCTGTCCGAGCGCCTCACGGGCCCGGAGGCGGCCGTACTGCACGAGGCCCGGTAGGGCAAAGGCGCTCGTCTTGATCGCTTGCTCGATCTCCTGCGGCGTCGCGCCCGGCTTGACGGCGAAGGCGAGTGCCGCGAGTCCCGCGACAACCGGGGTCGCGGAGGAGGTTCCACAGAAGAGCGAGTAGCCGCCGCCTCGGTCGAGCGAGGGATTGCAGCCGGGTGCGGCGACCTCGACCCAGTCGCCGTAGTTCGACCAGTCGTACAGCTTGTCGCTGCTGGTCGTTCCCGCCACGCTCACCGCATTGGGATCGGCCGCCGGGAAGAACGGCACCGTGTTGTCGCCGCTGTTCCCGGCGGCCCCGATCACGATTGCGCCCTTGGCGACCGCGTAGGCGATCGCCTGGCTCAAGACCTGGGTGGTGCCCGGGCCGCCGAGGCTCAAGTTGATCACGCGAGCGCCGTGGTCGGCCGCCCACACGATCCCCGCCGCGATCACCGAATCGACGCCGACTCCCTCCGCATCGAGCACCTTGACCGGCATGATCGAGCACCGCCAGCAGGCGCCGGTGATTCCCACGCGATTGTCGGCACGCGCCGCGATCACGCCCGCGACTGCCGTTCCGTGACCGCGATCGTCATTCGGATCGGTGTCCGAGTTGACGAAGTCATACCCCGGGACGAGCGCGCCACGAAGCTCCGGCTGGGTCGGGTCGACGCCCGTGTCGACAACGGCCACGACCACCCCGGCGTAGCCGCGTGCCAGCTCCCATGCGCCCGGGAAGCCGGCGACCCTCAATCCCCACTCGTGCGGCCAGTACTCGTCGTTGGGGATCGTCTCCAGCTCCGTCACGATCGGCTCTCGCTCGGCACTCAAAACCACAGGCGACGCGCGCAACGACTTGAGCGCAGCGGCCCGACGGTCGGGGTCGACGCGGACGAGATACGACCAGATCGGGGGTATCGCCCGCTCGACCGCGACGTCCGCGGCCTCGAGAACGCTTGCGATCCTCCGCCGAGCAGTCCGCGGCTCGAACGCGACCGCAAGCAGGCCGGGGTGAAAGCGCACGTCCGGCGAGGACCGCCTCACCGGCACGGGCGCCGCCAGGACGGCCCGCTCTGCCTCGGGCGACTCGGGCGACCCGGCGTCTGGCCCGTTCGCACCCTCGGGCGACGGCGCACTCGGGCCCACACCGGTGGGCGCAGCATCGCAATCGAGCGGAACGACGCGCGCGAGGATGTCGCAAAGCCCGCCTTGCCGGTGCGGGTTGGCGGAGCCTTCCACGCCTGCGCCCGCGGCGCCCGCGAGCGCGGCAGCCGTCACCACGACCAGAACGCCGCCCAGGGCCCGAGGGATCAGTGCTGCCGCACGCATGAGCTGTGGGACATACCCTTATCCAAGAATGTCCTAACCTCCCGGCTCGATCTCCGCGGCTTGTGCAGCCGGTCGGCCCTGCCTACGCTGACCGGCGCGATGGGCATCCGCGTCCACGGGGCTCGCCCACGAGCTCGAGGTCGATCACTCGGCCGCCGGCTACCTCCGCTTTGCGGGGCTCTTCATCCCGGTCTACGTCGCCTGGCAGGGGTACATGGCCTATGCCGACCGCTTCGACACCGACGACCTGGCCTTCCGACTGGCGCTGTTCGCGGCGATGCTGGCGATCGCGGCGATGGCGGTGCTGATCGGAGACGTCGCCCACGGCGCCCATACCGCCGGGTTCGCGATCGCCTATGTCGTCCTACGCTCGGTGATGCTCGCGCTCTACTGGCGAGCCTGGCGCGCCGTCCCCGATGCTCGACCGTTGATCCGCCGCTATGGCAGCGGCTACAGCGTGGGCGTCGCGATCTGGCTGGCCTCGCTCGCCGTCGACACGCCCCTTCGCTACGTACTGTGGGGCGTCGCGCTCGCGATCGAGCTGAGCCTTCCTCCCCTCTCGACCAGAATCCACCGTCGCGTCCCCACGCACGGCAGCCATATCCCGGAACGCTGGGCGCTCTTCACGATGATCGTGATCGGAGAGTCCGTCGTCGCCGTTGCGCTCGAGACCTCCGGCGCGAGCTGGCGCCTCGCCTCGGCCACCGCCGCCGGACTGGGCTTCGCCGCCGTGGCCGGCGTCTGGTGGCTGTACTTCGACCGGCAGGCGAGCGTCGTCCTCCGAGCCGGAACGCCGTGGGTCGTCGTCGTCTACTCCTACGCGCACCTGCCTCTGCTCATGGGGCTCGCGGCGATGAGCGCCGGCCTGAGTCTGCTGATCGAGCGGGCCGGCGAGGATCGTCTCGGCGCAGGTCCCAGCACCGCCCTCCTCGGTGGCGTCGTGCTCTACCTCGTCTCGCTCGTCGCCACACGGTCGGTGACGGTTGCGGGACCCCGCCGGCTCGGAGTGTCGTTGAAGCTCGGGACCGCAGCGATCATCCTCGGCCTGCTCCCGGTGTAGGTCGCGCTCCCCCCGGTCGCTGTTGCAGGCGGACTCGCGGGCGTTCTCGCGGGGTTGGTGTTCGCGGAAAGAACGCTGATCCCGGCCCCCGGAGACTAGCCCTGGTCTAGGTCCTCGTCGAGCTCGTCGATGTCGTCGATTCCCGACATCTGGGGCCGCAGGAGGCTGTGCGGATCATCGATCTCGGTCAGCCGGTAATAGAGGAAGCCGATGTTCCGTGCGAGGAGCTTGCGCACCCGCTCGTGGCGTGAGCGTCCGCGCAGCCGATCGAGAATGTTGGCGCCGAGACCGGCGGTGGAGACGACGCCGTAGTGCGGAAGCCGGCGAAGTGAGAACGTGTGCGGGAGGTCGTCGTCCATGCTGTACATGTCGTAGTCGGTGATGCCGATCACCACCGCACGGTCTCGCAGGCGGAATGACTGCTCGAGCAGGCGAATCAGCTGCTCGCCGACGAGCCGGGGCTCCTGCGGATCGAGGGTCCACCTGGGCAGGGGGAGCTCGTGCCACGGTCCGACCGGAACGCGGTAGCGGATCACGAGCTCCTGCGCGAGGGCGTCGAGGTTCACGGTCTCCGCGCGTCCGAGCGGCACGAGGTAGACACCGTCGCTCGCCGTCAGCAACGGAGGGCCGGCCCGCAGCGGAACGTACGTGTCCTCCACGGTCGGCCGCACCGGGCCGGGTTCCGCCGGGACTTGCAGGCCGACGAGTACGAGAAGGAGGAGTGCGAATGCGAGAGTCGGCCAGGCGCGCCGGAGGGCCCGTCGCTTTCGTCCGCTGTCGGTCGAGGCCTGCGACACGTGCGCAGTGGGCGCCGGCGCGAGACCGCGGCGCTCGAGCTCGTGCAGGAGCCGCTGGTCGTCGAGCTGCCCGCCGATCCGTGCGAGCTCCTCCACTTCGTGCTCTCCGACGGCGGCGAGCGCGTT
The DNA here is from genome assembly GCA_050697975.1 of Gaiellaceae bacterium. Classification (GTDB taxonomy): domain Bacteria; phylum Actinomycetota; class Thermoleophilia; order Gaiellales; family Gaiellaceae; genus JBOHAW01. The sequence continues at coordinate 6,203 of JBOHAW010000126.1, read as the reverse complement.
CCACGCGTAGACGGCCGCCTCCTCCCTGCGGCCGCCGGCGAGTGCCCGCGCGGCCTTCCGGAGGTCCCGATTCATGGATCGCCTATCGGCAGCGAGAACGGAGCGTGTGAGTCAGGGCGCCCAGCGTCATGCCGTGACGGCGGGCGTCAACGGCGGCGCCGGCCGTCTCAGCAGGGCGATCCCCATGCTCGCCATGAAGACGAAGAAGCCGAGGAACCCGATCGCGCTGACGCCCGCGATCACGTCCGACGCGGGCCCGAGCAGTCCCAGCCAGCCGGCGAAGACGGCCACGACCATGCCCAACCACCCGATCCACTTCGGCACGACCGACGTCTTCAAGATCGCGATCGCATAGAGCGGCACCGCGACGCCCCACCCGAGCGCGTTGCCGACGTAGTTCGTCAGGAGGCACACCATGGCGAGAGTGTCGGTCGTGACTGCGAGCGCAGCCTGCGTCGCGTCGTTCGCCTGCGAATAGCCGGGCGCGAGCTCGTAGGCCATCGCGACCGGGATGACGTGGGAGATCGTGACGAGGGTCAAGCCGACGGCGCCGGCGATCGGAGCGATGATCATCACGGGACCGGCGCCTCGCAGCGCGTCGTAGAACCCGACCAGGGCGACGAGCCCGAACAGGCCCGCGAAGATCCCGAGCCACGCGCCCACGAAGAAGAGGTCGCCGCTGTCCTGGACGTCCGCGATCCACTCGAGCCCCTCCTCGCCGGTCTCCGGAATGAGCACCTGAACTCCGCTTGAGACCATCAGCACGATCCCGACGACGAAGCCGACGACGGCGACGAGGGCGCACACAGCCCCCACCGTGGCCAGACTGAGGTTTCTCATCGTCACTCCCCTGACGCTGTCTTGGAGCGTGGTGACGGCCATCATCCGCCCGCGAGGAAGGCCGGTCAATCCTCGAGCGCCGGGTGGCCTCCGAGGCCGCGGCCACCGCCGCCACCGAGCTCCTCGCGCTGCACCACGGATGCGCACTCGATCCCCCGCGACCGGCGATCGCAGCCGAGTCGAGACCGCCTACCTCTCGCGCATCGCCGAGCTCGAGACGCGATTGAGTGCAACCCGTTAGACGGCGAGGACGAGCTTGCCGAAGTGCTCGCCCGACTCCATGCGCTCGTGCGCCGCGAGCGCCTCGACCAGCGGCCGGACCGAGTCGATCACCGGACGCCAGCTTCCCGTCTCGAGCGACGCGACCAGCGCCGCGAAGTCGCGCGGGCTCCCCATCGTCGTACCGAGCAGCGAGAGCTGCGTGAGGTAAAACGGCCGCACCGCGAGCGTCGCCTCGGTACCGCGCGTGGCGCCGAAGCAGACGACGCGGCCGCCGGGCCGGACGGCGGCGAGCGAGTCCGCCCAGGTCGACCCGACGGAATCGAGGACGAGGTCGAACGCGCCGCCGGCGAGGCTTTTCGCCTCCTCGACCCAGTCGTCCTCGGTGTAGAGCACGCCGCCCGTCGCGCCGAGCTGCTTCGTGCGCTCGATCTTCTCCGTGGACGACGACGTGACGACGACCCTGCCGCCCGCGGCGGCGGCGAGCTGGACGGCGAAGGTCGAGACGCCGCTCCCGGCGCCCAGGACGAGCACGCGCTCCTCGGACTGGAGCCCGCCGCGCGAGAAGAGCGCCCGGTACGCCGTCACCGCGGCGAGCGGGAACGACGCGCTCTCCTCCCACGAGAACGCGGCCGGCCGAGGGTAGACGTTCTCCACCGGCACCCTCACGAGCTCCGCGTACGTCCCGTCGCTCGGGCCGCCGAGGATCTCGAAGCCCTCGCCAGGCGTGTCCTCGCGGTCGCCCCACCGAAGCGCCGGCAGGATCACGACCTCCTCGCCCGTGTCCCGCCGCACGCCTGCACCGTCGGAGCCCGGCACGATCGGCAGCGGGAACGGATAGACGCCGCGGCGGACGAGCGTGTCGCGGCGGTTGAGCGCGGCCGCCCGAAGCTCGACGACGACCTCGCCCGGCCCCGGCTCCGGGTCCGGGACCTCCTCGGCGCTCAGCACGCCTCCCTCGCGAACGACGACCGCCTGCACCAACGGGACGATATGACAGGGCGGCGCATCTCCGCGACACTGTCCGGCATGGCCTCGACCGCAGCGCTCTCGCCCCTGGAGGCGCTCTTCGCCGGGCGGACGCACGGCGGCGGCGGCGAGATCGCCGCGATCATGGCGATTGCCAACGCGAAGGACATCATCTCGTTCGCCGGCGGCATCCCCGATCCGGCCACGTTTCCCGGCGAGGCGCTTGCCGACCTGCTGCGCGAGATCGTCGCGTCCGGGGACACGTCGGCGCTCCAGTACGCCCCGGCCGACGGCGTCCCAGGGCTGCGCTCGTTCCTCGCCGACCGCCTCGAGCGGCTCGAGGGCCTGAGGCCGGCCGCTGCTGAGCTGATCGTTACGAGTGGCGGCATGGAGGCCCTCCAACTGCTCGGCAAGGCCCTGCTCGACACGGGCGACCTCGTGCTCGTCGAGGCGCCGACCTACCTGGGCGCGATCTCGGCGTTCCGCGGCTTCGACGCCCGTGTCGACGGCGTGCCGATCGACGACGACGGCCTCGACGTCGAGGCGCTCGAGCGCCTCCTGTCAGGCGGCGTGCGGCCAAAGCTGCTCTACGTCGTGTCCGACTACCAGAACCCCGCGGGCGTGACGCTCGCCGCCGAGCGCCGGGCGCCGCTCGTGGAGCTGGCGCGCCGACACGGCTTCCTCGTCCTCGAAGACGTCGCCTACCGCGAGCTCCCGTTCGAGGACGAGCGCCGACCGAGCCTGTGGGCGCTCGCTCCGGAGACGACGGTCCAGGTCGGCACGTTCTCGAAGACGTTCTGCCCGGGAACGCGCCTCGGCTGGGTGGCCGGACCGGCCGAGGTCGTGTCGAAGCTCGTGTGGGCGAAGCAGAACACGGACCAGTGCTCCGGCGCGCTGGGTCAGCGTCTACTCGAGGAGTACGGGCGCAGCGGGCTGCTCGACCGGCAGATCGTCGCGTCGCGGGCCCTCTACTCCCGCCGGTGCAAGCTCCTGCTCGCCGCGCTCGCGCGCCACATGCCGCCAGGGTGCACCTGGACCCGCCCTCGCGGCGGCTTCTTCAGCTGGCTGACGCTCCCGGCGGGCGCAGACGCGGTGGAGCTTGCTGCGCAGGCGGCGCGGTCGGGAGTCGCGATCGTGCCCGGTCTGCCGTTCTACGCCGACGGGCGCGGGTCGAGCGAGGTCCGCCTTGCCTTCAGCCGGGTCGACGACGACGAGATCGACCCCGGGGTGGAGCGGCTCGCCCGCGCTCTGACCGTCACGACAGGAGCGGCGTCTTGATCGACCCGTCGGAGTACTTCGCCGCGTCGCCGGCCGGGCAACCGACGAGCGAGGGCAGTTTCGTCGCGCTCGACGGTGTCTCCCCGGTCGAGTTTCTGGCAGGACTCGAGATGCGCCCGATCGTCACCGACCGGATGCTCGTCAACTTCGTCTCCTACGAGCCGGACACCGTCGTCCCCGAGCACTCCCACGGCGAGGAGCAGATCACGTTCGTGCTCGAGGGCGAGTTCGAGTTCTGGATCGGCGACGACAAGCGGATCCTCCGCCCGGGGACGGTGGCGGTGATCCCCTCGTGGGTGCCGCACGGCGCGCGGACGTACGACTCGCACTGTCGTCAGGTGGACGTGTTCTGCCCTCCGCGGCAGGTACTCCTGGAGGCGCTGAAGAAGGCCGGGCGGGCCTAGAAGGGCCGCCTCCAACGCGTCGCCCGCCGCCGACGCGTCGAGACGCCGCTTGACGCCGCCTGGCTTGCGGGCGTCGCTCAAGGGGAAACTGCAGGCGTGACTCAGGCGATCCGCACCGACGGCTACGCGCCGATTGCTGACTACGCCGCCGTCGGCGACGGCCGAACGGTCGCGCTGGTCGCCCGCGACGGGGCGATCGACTGGCTTTGTCTGCCAGATCTCGACTCGCCGAGCGCATTCGGCGCCCTCCTCGACGCCGAGCGGGGTGGCCGCTTCGTCGTCACGCCGGAGGTGCCGTACGAGGCGACCCGGCGCTACCTGCCGGGGACGAACGTCCTGGAGACCACCTTCGCCACGGGCGGCGGGAGCGTCAGCCTGACCGACGCGATGACGCTGCCGACCGGCGGCCTCGCTCCCTACCGCGAGCTCGTCCGCCGTATCGACGGACAAGCCGGGCAGGTGCCCCTGCGCTGGTGCGTCGAGCCGCGCTTCAACTACGGCGCCGCGCCGACGCGGATCGAGCAGCGCGCCGGCGTTCCGATGGTCGCTTCCGGCCGCGACGCACTTGCCGTCTCGAGCTGGGAGGCCGGCGAGCCGGCAGTGAGCAACCGGGCGATCGAGGGTCGTTTCGTCGCCGCCGAGGGCAGAGTCAGCCACCTCGTCCTCAGCACCGCGCACCAAGAGCCACTCGTCCTGCCGCCGCGCGATGAGGTCGAGAAGCGCCTCGAGGCGACCGCGGCCAGCTGGCGCGGGTGGAGCGACGGCCGCGAGTACGACGGCCCGTGGGAGGAGGCTGTCCTGCGGAGTGCGCTGGCACTCAAGCTCCTCGTCTACGCGCCCTCCGGGGCAATCGCGGCCGCGGCGACGACTTCACTCCCCGAGCAACTGGGCGGCGAGCGCAACTGGGACTACCGCTTCTCCTGGCCCCGCGACGCCGCCTTCGCGCTCCAGGCTCTGCTGGGCCTTGGCTGCTCGCCGGAGGCCCGCGCCTTCTTCTGGTGGCTACTTCACGCCTCGCAGCTGACGCATCCTCGCCTGCAGGTCCTGTACCGGCTCGACGGGCGCGCCGCGACCGCGGAAAAGTCGCTTCCGCTGAGCGGCTATCGGCGCTCACGTCCGGTCAGAATCGGGAACGGCGCCGCCGGACAGACGCAACTGGACGTCTACGGCGAGGTTCTGGTGGCGGCGGACCTCTTCGCCGACTTCGCCGGGGGTCTCGATCGGGATCACGGGCGCCGCCTGGCTGAGGTCGCTGACCTCGTCTGCGAGATCTGGCAGCAGCCCGATGCGGGCATCTGGGAAACACGCGGCGAGCGCGCACACTTCACGCAGTCGAAAATGATGTGCGCGATCGCACTCGACCGCGCCCTCGCCCTCGCCGAACGGGGGCTGCTGCCGGGCAACGTCGACCGGTGGCGGCGCGAGCGCAACCGCATCCGCGAGTTCGTCGAGACGCGCTGCTACTCCGAGGCGCAGGGGAGTTACGTGCGCACCGCCGGCGAAGACGAGGTCGACGCGTCGTCGCTTCTGGCCGTCCTCGCCGGCTATGACGACCCGCGCTCGCCGCGGCTGCTCGGCACTGTCGACGCTGTCTGCCGCGAGCTTGCGCGCGGGCCGCTCGTCCACCGATATGTCGGCTCGGACGGTTTGCCCGGCGAGGACGGCGCGTTCCTCGCCTGCTCGTTCTGGCTCATCGAGGCATTCGCTCGCCAGGGACGCCTCGACGAGGCGAGCGAGCTCATGGATCAAGTGCTGGCGCTCGCCAACGATGTCGGCCTTTACGCCGAGGAGATCGATCCGACGACCGGTGACTTCCTGGGCAACTTTCCGCAGGCGCTCAGCCACCTGGCCCTGATCAACGCCGCGGTGGCGATCGCGGAGGCGACGCGATGATATGGGGCGCAGTCGTCGGCGGCCTCGTCGGGACACTCGTGCTGACGACCTGTCTGCGCGCAGCCAGCGAGTTCGGCCTGACGCGCATGGACCTCCCGTTCCTGCTCGGGACCGCGGTCACCGCAGACCGGGTCCGCGCCAAGGCCGCCGGCTACGCCCTCCACTTCGTCTTCGGCCTCCTGTTCGCGCTCGCCTACTACGCGATTTTCGTGGTGATCGGCGAAAGCGGCGTCCGCCTCGGTGCGCTGTTCGGCCTCGTCCACGCGCTGTTTGCCGGGAGCGCGCTGGTCAACGTCCTCCTCCCGCTCATCCATCCGCGCATGGGCACCGGCTTCGACGCTGCCGGCTCGGCGCCTCTCCTCGAGCCGCCGGGCTTCCTGCTCCGGAATTACGGCCGCCAGACGCCGCTCGTGACGGTGATTGCGCACATCGTCTACGGCGCGATCGTCGGCGGCTTCGTCGCATGGGCCGCCTGAGCGGGCGCGCTATGCAGCCGGAAGCGTGAACGAGATGCGCGCGCCGCCGCCGCGCCGGCGCTCTGCCCAGATCCGGCCGCCCTGGGCCTCGACCAGCCCGCGGGCGATCGCGAGCCCCAGCCCG